>JAFDEE010000063.1 GCA_019310525.1 Deltaproteobacteria bacterium
TCACTGAAATTGTGGGGACAATTCAGTATAGGGGTAACAATGAGTCGTTCAAATGGCAAAGCCTTTGAACTCTGACCATGCCCAAAGGGCATGGATTTTAATGTTCAATTAAAAATTTTATTATTTCATATTGGAAATGGATAGTAACCGCCTTGATATTACCGTTGATTGGATGGGTCTGGGGAATATATACAAAATAGTACAATAACAAATCATTCCATAAGATGGGACAAACAGAACGCTCCCGGTGGATTAACAGTGCTTACGGCAATCCCTTCTCGATACGGATGTTCTCGTTGATTTTTTCCGAGATTACAGCAAGGCGGTGACCTTGGTCAACGCCCAACCTATTGCACATCACGAATTTCACACCCCAAAATGAAGCTTCTCGCTGCAGGCGGCGGGGTATCTTGAGCGGAGTTGCAACGAAGTGACCGCGTCATTCCTTCCCGTACCAAGCCACCAGGTAGCCTGGAGATGACGAAAAAAATTGGCTGAGTGATTTTTTCCAATAATTGGTGGTTGCAGCCCCTCTGATTTGCCGCTACCCTGAGGCCGATCCTGTTTGAAGGGCTTTTCCACGCCGGGAGGTACGACACCATGACACTGCTAATCAAGCTGAACCCAAAGGCTAACATCCCCATATACCGGCAGATAATGGATCAGATCATAGGACTGATCGACACCGGTGCTTTGAAGCCGGGGGCGCATTTGCCCTCTACCCGGGATCTGGCCCACAAATTGGGTCTCAATCGCTCAACCGTGTACAGGGCCTATCAGGAACTCTGGGCCCTGGGTTATGTGGAGAGCCGGCCGGGATCCTACTCTACGGTCCGGAAACGGACCCGGATCGTGTCCGGCGATCTGCCCCGAGAGGACGGTGTGATGGACTGGCATCAAAAATCCACGCCAGGCGGCCGAGCGCTCTATGAAAGCCTGGCAGCCGAAACCACCCTGATTCGGTCTGCATCAGGGTCGGATCTCGTGAATTTTATGCCCCTTTCACCGGACAACCGCCTGTTTCCGCTGGATGATTTTCGCAAGTGCATGAACCAGGCCCTGCACGAGGAGGGGACGGACCTACTCCAGTACGGCGATGTCTTGGGATACGGCCCCCTCAGGGCATTTATCGCCGAGAGGATGCAGCAGCACAGCGTGTCCGTCTCGACAGATGAAATCCTGATCACCACCGGGGCCCAGGGGGCCATTGAACTCCTCTTACACTTACTGACCGAGCCGGGGGCCGACGTTGCCCTCGGGGCCCCCACTTATTCCAGGGCCATTGCCCTGTTCCGGTTGTTCAAGGTGAACATGGTGGAGGTCCCTGTGGGCCATGATGGCATGGATCTGGATATGCTGGAGGGTCTGCTTCAAAAAACGCGGCCACGATTCGTCTACACCATTCCTAACTTTCACAACCCGATGGGTATCACTACGGAGCAGGCCCATCGGGAAAGACTTCTTGAAATTTGCGAAGCGTCCCGGGTTCCCCTGGTGGAAGACGGGTTCGAGGAAGAGATGAAATATTTCGGGAAGACTGTACTTCCCATCAAGTCCATGGATCATCGGGGCGTAGTTATCTACCTGGGCACCTTTTCCAAGGTCCTTTTTCCCGGTCTCCGGATCGGCTGGGTGGCGGCGGATAGGGGCTGCATTGAAAGATTGGCGGCGATTCAACAGGCCCAGATCCTGTCGGGCAACCTGTTGGGCCAGGCGGCCCTGACCCGGTTCTGCCGATCTGGACGCTATGATATGCATATCAAACGCATGCACCGCATATACCGAAAGCGCATGCAGGTGGCTCTGAAGGCCATGAAGGAGGCCTACCTGCCGAATCAGGTCCTGTGGACCCGGCCTGCGGGCGGGTACACCCTCTGGATAGAGCTGAACGGTCTCGACATGGAGGATGAGACCTTGTTCCGTTTCATGGCTGATCGAGGAATTCTGATCTCGCCTGGCAGCCATCATTTTTGCAACCCACCGGACCGCCTCGGCTTTCGAATCTCAATCGCCCACCTGGAGGAGACGGACATCCAAGAGGGAATAAGCCGTCTGGGCATGGCCCTCTGGGACCTTTACGAAAATGCAAGGAGACGACCATGACCATTCCTCTCAAACACACAATCATATACGGCCCGGTCAATTCCAGGAGACTGGGTTCTTCCCTGGGGATCAACATCCTCGGCAGAAGCAAAAAACAGTGCAGCTTCAACTGTGTGTACTGCCAGTACGGATGGACAACGGACATCCCTTCGGAGGATGCATGGGACCAGGCCCCCGGGCCTGATGCCGTCCTCACGGCCCTTGAGGATGCATTGAGGCGCCTTCCCAAACCGCCCCAGTACATCACCTTCTCTGGGAACGGAGAACCGACTCTTCATCCGGCCTTTCCGGAAATTGTAGACAGAGTTCTAGATACGCGGAACCGGCTTTCACCGGACTCCAAGGTCGCAGTGCTCTCAAACAGCTCAACCATCACACGTCTTAAGGTGCAACGTGCCTTGTCCCGGCTGGACGTTCGTATCATGAAACTGGATGCGGGGACCCAAGAGACGTTTCATCGTTTCAACCAGAACGTGATCGGACTATCCCTTGAGGAGGTCGTTGCTGGATTGCAATCCATGGGGGATGTCACCATCCAGGCCCTGTTCGCCAAAGGCCCTGCCGGAAATTTTTCCGAACCCGAGGTCCAGGCCTGGATCAACCGTTTGAAGAGCATTGCTCCGACATCGGTCCAGGTCTACACATTGGCTCGGGGCTATCCCTCAGACGCCATCTCGCCTTTGAGCCGTGAAGAACTGGAAAGTATAGGCGAGGTCCTGAAACAGGAAGGGATTCCCGGCAAGGTCTACTAACGCAGAGTGTGGAGGATGCCGTGTACCTCAGCTCATTATATGTTGAATGGATGCTCAAGGAGCGAATCAGGTGTGTTGGGGGCGACGAGGAGAGGTCATGCAAATGGAGGGACTCAAGGACGCAAAACCGGCACCTCCCCAAACGCTTCAAAGAGAGGTTGGGGGACGGACTGATTCGCCTGGGCTGCCGGTTGAACGGCAGGCCGTTCACTACCGTAACCGGTCCTGTGTGCGAAAAGGGACGCTGATAAAAAACGCATCTTCATCCATGCAAAGCACCTGGATGTCTACTATGGGAAGGTCAGGCCCTTGTTTTTTAAATCGGTCAAATTTTAACATGTCATGAAGTAGTTCGAAATTTACAGTATACAGCTTTGTAACCTTTACCTCTCATTTATTTCTGATTTTGGATGTGTTCTCGGCCTTAGCAGCAACTGCCGGATAATGAGAAAGACGTCCACCGCGCAGAGCAAAGGACGTAAGAGCGGCCAGTCCTTCCCATATGAAAAAACGGTGTGAAGGCGGCCGGACCTCTAAGGGGCTCTCTTATGTCTCGCTGTCGACCTGATCCAGTACCTTGCGGACCTTTCTCCCCAGTTCATCCAGCGTAAAAGGCTTCGGAAGGAATGGCGTCCCTTTTTCCAAGACGCCCCCATGCACAACGGCATCGGGGGCATATCCGGACATGTAGAGCACCTTGATCCCGGGTTTCAGGGCCGAAATCCTTTCATAGAGTTCTCTGCCATGCATGACAGGCATAACAAGGTCGGTGAGCAGTAGGTGGATTTCGTTCCTGTGTTTTTCGGCCATGGTAATGGCCTCGCCCGGCGCAGCCGCCTCCAGGACCCGGTATCCCAGCCTTTCCAGGATCGTCCTGGCAAGCTTGCGGACCTGATCTTCGTCTTCAACAAGCAGGATGGTCTCCTCTCCGCCCTTAAGGGCTACCTCCCCGGACTCCACCGGTTCCGCCTCATCGTCTCCCGTGTACCGGGGGAAGTAGACCTTCACCGTCGTCCCCTTGCCTTGCTCGCTGTAAATGTTGACAAATCCTTTGTTCTGCTTGGCGATGCCGTATACGGTGGAAAGCCCGAGACCTGTACCCTTCCCCTCTTCCTTTGTAGTGAAAAATGGCTCGAAGACGTGCTCCAGCGTCTCCTCGTCCATACCGAAACCCGTATCGCTTACTGCCAGCACCACGTATTCTCCGGGCAGGCAACCCGTGTGTTTGTCCTGAAAGGTCTCATCCAGGGTCGTGTTACCCGTCTCCAGGGTAAGCCTCCCCCCGTTGGGCATCGCATCCCTTGCATTTACAGCCAGGTTCGCCACAACCTGGTCCACCTGGGACTGATCCAGGTACACGGGCCAGAGATTCGGGGACGGTGAGAATACCAACTCGATATGCTCTCCGAGGATTCGCTTCAGCAGCCGTTCCATGTTTTCGAGTTGTACGTTGAAGTCCAGCTTTACCGGCTCAATGGTCTGTCGCCTGGAAAAGGCCAAAAGCTGGCGGGTGAGGTCTGCGGATCGTGCCGCGGCTTCAGAGATCTGTGTCAGATCGTGGAAAAGGGGATCCATGGGCTTGAGCCTGGAGAGGGCAAGATCACAATATCCCCTAATAACACTCAGCATGTTGTTGAAATCATGGGCCACACCTCCGGCAAGTCTCCCTATGGCCTCCATTTTCTGGGCCTGAAAAAGCTGTGCCTCAAGCTTTTTTTGCTCTTCTTCCCTCTTTTTGCGTTCAGTGATGTCAACGAAACTCCCTTCGCAATAGAGAATGTTACCTGAAGAATCCTGCACCGCCCGCGCATTCATGCGTACCCAGGTGATCTTGCCGTCATACCTTCTCAGGGGCAGTTCCAGGTCCTGGACTACTCCATCACGGGTGATGAAATCCCTGAAAAGCGTTTGATCATCAGGATGGGCACATAATTCGTGAATCCTGACTTCATCCAGTGGTTCTTCTTCGCCTATTCCAAGGATCCTCCGCCCCGCCGGATTGAGGTCCAGGAGGCGGCCCTCAGGGGTTGAACGAAAAAGCCCGGCGGGGAAGTTTTCAAACAACCGACGATATCGGGCTTCGAGTTCCAGGGTGGCCAGCCGCTGTTTGCTTTTTTCAAGCACCGCGCGGACGGCTGCGGGAAGCCGCTTGATATGCCTGATTGACTTAAGCACATAGTCGTCCAGACCGGCCTTCATGGCCTCCACCGCGACCTCCTCGCTTCCAGTGCCGGTAAACATGATCACGGGCATATCCGGAAAACGATTCTTGACCGATTCCAGCACATCGAGCCCTGTTGTCCAATGAAGTTGATAATCCGTTATGATCAGGTCGAAGCCTCCCTTTTCGATGGCCTCTTCAAAGGCCTGCTGATCCTTTATCTGGACGATACGCGGGTCATCGAACTCGCGACTGAGCTCTCTAATCATCAGCAGACGGTCGTCCGGATTATCGTCAATGAGGAGGATATGCAACGTTCCCGACATCGCATGTCTCCTTTCTCGCGGATCATTTCCCAGCCAAAAATACTTCCTGAATGGAGAGGTCCGCGAACCGCATGAGGGTTATCAAAAAGTCGCTTCGTGGTCCCTTTACTTTCGCTTTCACGATTCTGCTCCAGTCGGCAGAATTTTTAAGGATCCGACCGACGATCTTCCGCATCCTGTTGATCCTACAACTCCAACCGTATTACCCGGTATGAGTTGACTTAGGATCCACGGATCCATCTCAAGCCTTTTTCAAATCGACCCAGAAGCGGCTTCCTTCCCTCTTCCCGGGCTCCAGACCGAAACGGCCTTCCATCCGTTCCACCCCCCTTTTCACAATTGCGAGACCCACCCCCGTCCCCTCATAGGTTTCTATCCCATGGAGGCGCTCAAAAATCCGGAATATCCGCTCCCGGTGCTCGGCAGGAACACCAATACCGTTGTCCTCCACCCAGATCCGAACCCGATTTTCTTCCACCTCCGGCCGTATCCTGACCCGAGGCCGCACACCGGGCGCAACGAACTTGATCGCGTTTGAAAGGAGATTAGCCAAAATCTGCTCCAAGACCAACGGGTTCCCATAAACCTCGGGCAACGGCCTTGCCACATCCATGACCGCCCCACGTTCTCTAATCTCTGCTTCCAGTTGTGCCAGAACGCGGTCCATTACCTGCTCCAGACTCACCCTGAAAAGTTCGACCTTCATGCGGCTCAGACGACTGTATTGCAGAAGATCCTGGATCAAGACATCCATACGCCTTGCCGAAGCCGTAATACGCCGGGCGTATTCCCTGCCCTCTTGACTCAGCCCTTCGGCATAATCCTCCAGGAGGGCCTGAGCAAAACCCTCCATCGCACGGAGAGGTGCTCGAAGGTCGTGGGATACGGAGTAAGTGAAGGCCTCTAGTTCCTCGTTGGCTCGCTCCAGTTGCTTTGATGTCCGCTCCAGGTTCCGGTTGGCCCCCTGAAAGTCTTCGAGAAGATTGGCCAGGGCCCGGTTTAAATGCTCTACTTCCCGTACCCGGGCCTGAAGTTCAGCGGTCCGTTCGGAAACTGTTTGTTCCAACTGCTCGCTCTGTCTTCGCAGCCTTTCCTCAGCCAGGTTTCTGGCGGTGATCTGTTCCTCCAACTCTCTTGTCCTGGCGCGCACCTGGGCCCTCAGGAAAAAATTACCCGCAAGGAAAAGCAGGACCAGGCTCCCGGCGCCACCCAACACCCACCAAAACCACACCGGGAAGGTTGGTTTGCCGCCAACCCCGAACCATCGGTTCATGGACCGGTAATAAACCGATCCTTTATCCTCCTTAAGGGTCATCAGATACCGATCGATGGTGGAAGCAATGTCCAGGTTTCTTCCCTCCGGGACGGCGAAACGGAGCTCAACCGGGCAACAGATGACCGGGCTGCGGAACACATTAAAGTCTTTCTCATGCAACAACCCGTAAAGCCGTGTGATCAAGGCCGCATCAGCCTCCCCTTGTTCAAGGATCCTGAACACCTGGGAATAGGTCTCCACTTGAACAAAATCACTCTTGATCCCGAAGCGGCGTAAAATGGAGCGGAATCCTTTGCTATATACGTCTCCCTTGAGGACTGCCACTCTTTTTCCGGAAAGATCCAAGATGGACTCTATACCGCTGTTTATCTTCCCGGTATAGAGCTGTCCCCAGTTTGAAAGCAGGGTCTCGTTGGTGAAATCGAACCTCTCGTCCCGTTCTTCCGAGTAAGCAATACCCACCAGCAGATCGATCCCGGCCTTTTCCAACCGATCCAGGCATTGTGCCCATGTCCCGTGAACATATTCGATACGCCATCCTTCTCTCTCAGCGATGGTTTCAAGCACATCAATATATAATCCCTGCACTTTTCCGTCCGAATTGGTGAATACCAGGGGTTCATTTTCGTAAACCCCGACCTTCAAGGTCTTATCGGCGAAAAGGGTTTTCTCTCCACTGAACGGAAAGAAGAACCAGGGGAAGAATAAAAGTATGGTCAGAGTCCTTTTCAGCACCAGGCTTCCCTTGCCTCCCAGTCCGGGCCACACTCTTTATATCCTCAAGGGATCATCCGCCACGGGTTCCATTCCAGCCTCTCGGATCTGTGCCCGAAGCCGGGCGATGATTCCCTTGAGTTCCTTCATGCGGACTTCTCGATCCGCCATCAAATCGACCATTCGGCGCAGGTCCCGGGTTCGCTCCTTTACCCGCTGTTCGAGTTCGTCCGCCTGAGCCCTTACCTGCTCATAAAGGAGTGCATTCCGGATTCCAACGGCCACCCCATCTGCCAGGGTCTCCAGAAATTCGGCCTGGGATTCGAAGTCTCGCTCCGTTCCACAGGCCACACCCAAGATTCCGACTACTTCCGCTCCAGCCCGTAGAGGCAGCGCAGCGAAGCTGCAAAGTCCCGCATTCTTGCACTCGTCCAGGGTGCAACGCGGATCCTTGTGGATATTCCTTGAGTAAACCGGTTTTTCCTCTTCCAAGGCCAATCCGCAAAGGCATTCCCCGACATGATGTATGGGTATTTCCTCGAGGAGAAAAGGGGAATCTTCCGGACCCATGCCTTTAAGGGTCAGGACGTCTTGTTTCTTCAGGAATACCAGAGCCAGGTCCGGAGAGGCGGCCGCAAGAATACCATGAAGGGCCGCCTCGATAACTTTGTCCAGGGAAAGGCAGGAGCTTACTTCGGTACCAAGGAGGTTGAGAGCACTCAGTTCGAGAGACCGTTGCCGGAGTTCTTCCTCGGTCCGCTTCTGATCCGTGATCTCCTGCATGCTCCCTTCGTAATAAAGCAAATGGCCCTTGTTGTCGCAAACGGCCCGGGAATTCTCTTCAACCCATATAACAGCACCGTCCCTCCGACGCAGTCTCACCTGGAAGCGATGCACCGATTCCCCCTTTTTTATCGTCGCTTGCCAAAACCTGCGATCCTCGGGTTCCACGAAAAGGTCAGCCGGTCTGATCTTCACCAGGAATCGAGGATGGGAATACCCCAGAAGCCGAGCCGTGGTCATGTTGGCCTCAAGAATCCGGCCCTCCGGAGTACAGCGGTAAAGGCCCAATGGGACATCGTCAAACAGGCGACCAGGGCGCCCGTGGAATTCAAAAGACATTTTTCTTGTATGCAGGAGCGCATCAACCCGGGTCATCAGTTCATTTCTCCCGATGGGCGCAAAGATCAACTCGTCCACCGTATGGCGGAGGTGGCAGGCAATAGATTCAAGATCGCTGCGGGGAATAACGAGCAGAAAGGGAAGGAAAACGGGTTGCGCGGTCTCCTTGAGGTTTCCGATATTTCGTATATAGCGCTTTAAGGCCGTACCGTCCACGATACCCAGGTCGAAACCTGCAACGCTCTCATCAGGCGTCCCTTTCGTCACGACCTGGAACCTTGCCCCCAACCATTCTTTGAGGAGGGCACGGTGTTCCTTGTGCTCCAGGAAAAGGGCGATGCGTTCCATGCGATTCCTCCGGTCGTCCCTGGGTAAACCGGTAGATCAGCATCCGGGGGACTAGGAAAGCATGATTTACGCATTCATAGTAAACGGGCAGCTTGTTTGGCTGCGGTTTGCAGGGGCATCCTGATGAAAAATCCCTGGATACCCTTTCAGACTACAGCAGGCTGTTAAAAAACAACTTCACTCGCTACGTTTTTCAACAACCTGCCAGGAGTTTGATATCCAAAAAAAGACGACCGGGGCTATAAGGTCAAGTAAAAACAGACAACTTTTATCGAGCAGCAACGCCCAGCAGTCGCATCGCCTAGAACCCTTTTGGGCCCAGGCAGTCCGACACTGATATTTGGTTTTCCTCAACATCAATAATCTGATAATTCCTTATTCAACTTGACTCTCAGCCTTTCCGCCCATGGAGACTTCTTAAAAACCTTGTCAGGATCAAGCAGTTCAAGAATCTTGAAAGAATGGGCGCCCTTTCTGTATTCACCCTTTTGCGTATGGTGAGTCGAATTTTCCAATGCATCAAAAAGCTGTTGTTTCTCAACTGTTTCAATATCTGGATTGCCGGGCAGGGCAGTGGACTGGTAGTTATTGCCGAAAAAATTCTGCAAGCACTGCCGGTCAGCCAGGAACCACGCTTCCATGCATTGAACCATCAAATGGGCCTGTTCATCGTCTGAATTTGCCGGTTGCTCCCAGCAGTCAAGAGCATGAAGATGTCCCCATGGATCGAAATGTCCTGCCCGCTGATGCTGAGATTGAACAGGAGCTTCACTATCAACCAGCAACAGCGGCAATTCTTCGTTGGTTGCTGTCCCTACGGCCGTACAAAAATCATCATAGGTGGAACCACGCGAGCCACAGGCGACGATTCTCGGCATTCTGCCTTTGAATCCGGCCTTTTCAAAGAACTTGGAGAAAGCCCTGCGGCATTCGCGTTTAAGCTTTGCATGGTCTCCTCCGCCTTCCACGTAAATTTTAATCTTTCTGCTCACCAGCGGGTCCCTCCGATTTCTCCCTTGCGCCACAATTCTCCCAGGCTGTATTTCTTAAGCCAGTCCTTCAGTTGTGTCGCATCCAGTCGTTTCATAGATGTGCATCCCTTTTCCTTTTCACATACAAGTATCGATTCAGGAATCTCAGTCAATTCGTCCACAAGCACATCGGAATGGGTGGTAACGATAAGCTGAGTACGTTTAGAAGCTTCTTTAAGAAGCGTTCCCAGCAGCGGAATTATATCTGTATGAATGCCCAGTTCAGGCTCTTCGATACAAACCAGAGGCGGTGGAGATGAATGACACAAAATTGCCAAAAGGCAAATATACCGGATCGTTCCATCGGAAAGCCGCGTGGCAGGAATGGTGTAGTTTCCTTCTTGCAAAAACAGCTGAACGGTTCCGCCTTCCACGCTGATGTCAAAATCCTCTATCCCCTCATAGAATTCAGCAAGATACTTGAGGATCTCTTTTTTGACTGCTGGTTTCCTGCGGAGCTGATTCAAAACCAAACCGAGATTCAAGCAGTCCTCACTCAAAAAATCATTCGGGGCATCAACCGCCTGGGGAAGGCGTAATTCAGCCTTTCTCCCAAAAGTCCATTCGCGATAAATTTTGATTCTGCCGAACTGCTCACCAAGCCAAGTCAGCTCCGGATATTGATCAGGATCTTTTCGTTGCGCCAGGATGGATTGTTGCGGATCCACATCCTCCCGTTGCAGGCTTCTGTGTTCTTCCTTGACATTGATAACCGGTTGGCCGCGCTGATAACGATAAAAGAAATAAGGCTCTGTTTCACCTGGATCAAGGGATTCATTTTCCAGCCGTTCATCGACGAGTTCAAAACGCTGGCCGGCTTCCGTAAAAGACAAGGTGTATCGCAGGTTTTTTGAGCCTGTGGGCGGATTTGAAACAAGGACTTCTATTTCGGCGACAGGTGTTTCTTCAGCCCCTTTCCAGAGCCAGTCACGAATACCGCCTCCCTTGCGAACCGGAACCGCCAATTCCCTTGGAGCTGACTGTAACAGAGAAACAACCTCGATCAGATTAGACTTGCCTGAACCATTGGGGCCGATCAACACATTGAGCGAACGAAGAGCGATTTCTCCACAATGCTCACCAAAGGAGAGGATATTTGACAGCTTTATTTTTTTTATCAACATCTTTGTTCTCCTTATTCCAGCTTCCAGGGCTTATCAGTATCCTCGTCGGTTTTATACTCCGCCAGCCAACTCTTTCCGAATGGTTTGAATAGATTTCTGTTCAAATCATCCCCTTGTTAATAAAACCTCAGCAAGTTAGGTTTAGTTTTTCTATGTATGGTGTACCGGGTAATTGCACATAGACGTTGAAGCAGAAGATTTCAGCCATCTGCCTGCATCTGAACCTCGAACACACCGGCAGGATTCCATGAAGGTACTGATCATATCACAATTTCTCCGATTTCATGATCTCCCGCTGCATGGCAATTCGTATGATCTCGGAATTTTCAATCTTCAGTTTGCGCATTATTTCCTCCTTTCTTCTCTGAAAGGATTTTAATATATGTATTTATTATGATATTGAAAACAGGAGTCATTGTCAATGAAGCTCCCCGCTGCTTGAGGCGGGGTATTTTTAACGAAACTGCGATGAAGTCAATCCGCCCGCCCTCTCAAAAAAGCGCTTCAGCACACATGTGCCCCCCCATTTCTTCCTGCAGCAAGCTACAGGGTTTCATGGTGAAGGCAAATGAATCGGCCCGAAAACCAGTCGTTACACGATGGAGCCTCACAGATAAACACGTGGGGCTCCAAAATACCCGTCTTCGCCTTCGGCTACGCGGCGGTTATCCGCCTTAGGCTTTGGGCGATATCACGCCGTAGCACAACAATTGTTTGCACATTCATCTACGGGCGAGCCCGTAGTCTTCTGCGAAGGCGGATAAAGGACAAACAGGGCGTAAAAGTCCGTGATCTCCTCTTTCAGCCGGCAAGATCATTGGGATCCAGATGAAACTGGAGGGCCAGGAGCACTTCCAGGGCCATTCCATAGACCATGCATTCCTCGTCCACATCGAACATGGGATTATGACACCTGGCGGTGATGCCCTTCTTCTCGTTCGCACAACCCAGGTTGATGAAACACCCGGGGATTTCCCGGCTGAAATAACCGAAGTCTTCACTGCCCATCATCGGAGGCTGAGGGAAGAGCACCTGGTCTTCTCCCACGAGGGACCGGGTCGCCGACAAGGCTCTTTTGACGGACTGTTCATGGTTAAAAGTCACCGGGTACCCTTCCTCGTAAGAAAAAACATGGGAGGCCCCCTGGGTGGAAGTCAAACCATCGAGCAGGGCCTGGATCTTTTCCCGCACAAGGGTCTGGACCTCGCTTTTCAGGGTCCGCACGGTTCCGGTCATAGTCACCTCGGGAGGGATGATGTTATCGGCCGTGCCCCCATGAAACCGGGTGACAGTGACCACGGCAGATTCCAGGGGATCCACGTTCCGGGATACAACGGACTGAAGAAGCGTAACGAATTGGGCCCCGAGCACGATGGGATCGATGGCGAAGGACGGCTGAGCCGCATGGCCTCCCTTTCCGACAATGCTGATCCGGAAACGATCCGCCTGGCTAAGGAAGGCACCGGGAGAGATCCCGAAATGACCGGCCTCAAGACCCGGCCACACGTGAAGCCCGAAGATCTCATCCACTCCTTCGAGCACCCCGTCCTCAACCATGGCCAGGGCGCCGCCCGGGGGACTTTCTTCGCTGGGCTGAAAAACCAGGCGCACTGAGACCTTGAGTCGATCTTTCATTTCTGACAGCACCCGGCCTGCTCCAAGAAGTATCGCCGTGTGAACATCGTGGCCGCACATGTGGGCCCTCCCTTTGATCCTGGAACGGTAAGGGATCTCGCCCAGCTCCTCCATGGCCAGGGCGTCCATGTCCGCCCGAAGGGCAATACGCCTCTCCGCCCCCGGCACATCAATGTCCCCGACAACCCCGGTTTTTCCTACTCCCCGGGTCACCTTCAATCCGATCCTTTCAAGCTCATCAGCCACGACCCCCGCCGTTCTCTGAACCTCGAAACCCAGTTCGGGGTGCATGTGGAGATCGCGGCGGATCTCAACAATATCCGGGAAATGATTCCTGCATCGTTCGAAAACACTCGAGATCAGTTCTTTCATCAGATCCTCCCATCACATATTCAGCACCGCGCCGGTGTCTGCCGATGTCACGTATCGGCTGTACCTGGCAAGCCACCCCCCCTTCACCTTGGGGATAAAGGGCCTGAGTTTCTGGATACGCCGTTCTATTTCCTTCCTGCTCACCACCAGGTCCAGGGTTCCCTTGGCCGCGTCGATCCGTACCCGTTCGCCTTTCCGGATCACAGCTATGGGGCCACCCGCAGCCGCCTCCGGTGAAACATGTCCCACACACAACCCCCGGGTCCCTCCCGAAAATCGACCGTCAGTAATCAGGGCGGCCCTTATTCCCGCCCCGGCAATTGCTGCAGTAGGGCTGAGCATCTCCTGCATCCCGGGTCCACCCCTGGGGCCTTCGTACCGAATCACCACCACATCGCCATCCTTGACCTTCCCCTTGAGGATCCCATCCAGGGCCTCTTCCTGGGATTCGAAGATCCTCGCCGGTCCCTCGAAGACCATCATATCGGGGTCCACCCCCGCCGTCTTGACCACCGCCCCTTTTGGAGCGAGATTCCCGAAGAGGACCGTCAACCCCCCCGTACTGCTGAAGGGCTCCCCGGCCCTTCGGATGACGTCCCCGTCAGGTTTCGGCGCCCCTTTCACCAGATCTTTCAGGGTTCCCTTGAGGGTGCGGGCATCCAGATCAAGACCTGCCTTGGTGTTTTCGGCGATTTCCCGTAATATGGCCGGGATTCCGCCTGCCCCATGGACGTCTTCTATGTGTACTTCAGGCCGGGATGGAGAAACCTTGCAGATACACGGAGTTCTTTTCGAGAGGGGATTCAACCTTCGTATATTGTACTTGAGACCGGCCTCGGAGGCCAGTGCAAGGGTGTGCAAGACCGTGTTGGTGGACCCCCCCATGGCCATGTCACAAATGAAGGCGTTCTGGATGGAAGAGGTGGTCAAGAGATCCAAGGGGCGGATATCCTCCTTGACAGCGGTCTTGAGGACCCTTGCCGCCTCCTTGACAAGGGCCAGCCTAGCCGGGTTGAGCCGGGTCTTCGTCTTCTTCTTGTCGGCCCAAACCTCTGCCGTGATGGTTCCGTTCCCCGGAAGCGCAAAACCGATCACCTCTCCCAGGCAGTTCATGGAGTTGGCGGTAAACATTCCGGAGCAGGAACCACATCCCGGACACGCCATGCCGGCCAGACGTTCCAGGGCCCTAAGGGAAAGGTCTCCTACGGAATAGCGTCCGATACCCTCGAAGATCGTGATGAGGTCGGATCCGTCCTTACCGGCGAGCATGGCCCCCCCGGAGACGTAAACCGCAGGGATATTGACCCGAACCATGGCATTGTACATGGCCGGAACAATCTTGTCGCAATTCCCGAGCCCGATCCATCCGTCGCAGGGATGGGCTCCCAGGATGGTTTCGATCTGGTCCGCAATCAACTCTCGGCTCGGCAGGGAGTATTTCATGCCGAAGTGTCCCATAGCGATCCCGTCACAAACAGCACCTCCGATATTGGCATGCCAGACATTGAAACCCTGACGTTTAAGCTCCTTCTCCAGTACGCGGCCCAGTTCCTCCAGGTGGGCATGGCCGGGGATGTGATTGGTGTAAGAATTAATAAGGGTGACAAAGGGCTTTCTCCGGTCCCTAAAGGATCGAATCACTCCCGCCCCCTTCATGAGGGCGGCCGCAGGAAGCATGGAGGTGCCCTCGGCCACGATGCGGCTGCCCCGGGCACGGATGTTTTCGATCCCCTCGTTTATAAAATGCTTTTTTTTCGGCATATAATCCTCCTTTCTTATCTCGACACCCCCCAGGGGAGAAGAGCCTTCAAAAGTTTATGGGGGGAGCGGGTGTATATCTTTATCCCGGATTATGCAATTGCCAAGTTTGCCGAAGATGCAAGGCCGCAAGGCGCGAAGACGTACTTTTAGTACTTCAAGCGCCTTACAACGCGGCAGATTCGGCAAAATCGGCAATCCCGAAGGGTGACAAATTTTGAATAGATCTGATGTTTCCTTACTGCACCTTTTCGGTGAATGTAATCAGATCTGGAAAGATGTCCAACACTCTATAATCATTAAATAAATGACTTCTTTCAAAATTTGTCATGCATAATCTGGGTTTATGTTTTTCAGAATCACAACAATGGTGCCGGCCTTCGTTCGGCGGGGAATCGAAGGAAAGACTCACTCCCTTGCCCTGGAACCCCATTCCCGGGCCTTCCGCCATCCCACAGATGCGCCCTGTACCGAATCGATTCCAGAGGAGTATGGTTTTATGTCCACCAGGGGCGAACCGTTCAAGGCGTCCATGCCCCGCACATCGAGCATTCTGCCGTGCCGCTTTAGGAGTTCAACGACACAGAATCCGATGGGATTAGGGCGGTTGGGAGAACGGGTGGCAAAAACACCGTGGATCTCGGGCCCCCAGGGGGTCCGGGTCCGGAGGATGCTCCTGTCCCCTTTATGCTGCCAGTAAAGAACGATGAGGTGGGAGCACTGGTCGATATCCAGCAGACCCTCCTCGAATTCCTCGAAAACCTCGAGGGTACTCACTTCATCCCTTTCCCGTCCCTGGGGCGGTGCATCCTCAGAAGACTCGTAAGGGGAATGGACCACGCCGATCCATATAAGCCGGTGATCTTCCATATCTCTCCTTTCCATGGATCAGTGTGCCGGAAAAGCGGCCGGGGGCCGGTCTCAGGGATTGCGAAGGCCCCTAAGGGAGAACTCGCCGCTGACCTGAAAAGGAATCACGGACGGCATTAGAGTGCCTCCCTGGATGCGGAGTCTTCCCTTGATCACATATTGGACCTTTTCCCTGTTCTGCAGGCTCAGGAGGCTATAGAGCATTTCAACCACTGAGGAATACACCTGAATGGGAACAACAGCCGTCCCAAAGGGCGGAATCGTTCTTTTTGTATCGGTTACCCCTGATGCCAGCCTGGTTCCGTTGATCTCCAGATCGCAATGCATCCCGGTGATCGCCAGTTCGAGGTCGTTAGGGTTGATGACCCTGACCAGGAGCAGGTACACGGTTTCAAGGGCCTTGGCTTCCTTTACCTCGATATCGACCAGGCTCACGCGCGGAGGAATGGGCTTCGGTCCGATACCCGCACAACCCAGGGACAGGAGCAAGAGCAGGCCTGTAACAGGCCATACCATGTGGGGGCCTTTACTTCCGGCGCTCATTTTTCCCTCCAGCAATGG
>JAFDEE010000064.1 GCA_019310525.1 Deltaproteobacteria bacterium
TTAAGGGAAGGCGGGGGAAGGATCTGCCGGGGGTTTTACGGCTGCAAGGACCCGCGCCGTATCCAGGCAGACACGGGCGAGGGCGGGGGCGGACCGAGCCGTCAGGGATTCCGCTATCCTGACGAACTGGGTGCCGAGTTCCGGGAGGGAATGAAGTACGATGTCACGCTCGAGATTCAGGAGACGGAGGAGGTTGTCACAATATAGGATGCAGGTTTCGATGTCGGCCTTTTCAAGGGCGATCCTCGAAAGATATACGTATGGTTCCACCAGGTCGGGGTCGATGTGGGTCATCTCAATGAAGGCATCAAAGGCCCTGGATAAATCGCCCCCGTAATACTCTGAAAGGCCGAGGACCCGGTAAGCCGGGAGGAGAAGGTCACCCCCCTCCTCGATGTATCCAAGGGCGATCCGCCGGGCCTTTTCAAACTTTCCCATTTCCACGAGGCATAATCCCAGGTTGATCCGCGCCTCAGGATCATGAGGATCGCGGTCCAGGACCTGCTGAAACAGGGAAGCGGCGATCTCCGGGTGGCCCCATTCGAGGTAGGCAGGGGCCAGGGCGAGAAGGAGCCCTCTGTCGGGGGTGGTCTGCACAAGGAACTTTTCCAGGGCCGACCTTTGTTTTCTCCGTTGTCCGGATCTTTCAAGGAGGTGTCCGAGTTCCAGGAACTGTTCGGTGTTTCCCGGATCAAGCTCCAGGACCTTCCAGTATTCCTTTTCTGCCTCGCCCGGCATGTTCTTGGTCCAAAAGACCCGGGCAAGCTCAAGGTGAAAATGCAGCTCGGAACCACAAAGATCCCGGCTCCTTTGAAAATGATCTTCCGCCTCGGCCGGACTTCCAGCAGAGAGGGCCATCACCCCGGACCACAAATTGACAAGCCATAGGGCCCCGAAGGAATTGTGGACGATCTCACCGAATCTGGAAGGGTCGGTCTCGATCTCCTTGTGGATCGCCAGGTATGCGTCCCGGTGTTTTCGGAAGAGGGCGGAGTCGTCCTTCTTCATGTAGATTCCTGAAAGGATGAAGTGGGAATCAAGATGGTCCGGGAAAAAGGAGATGGCCTTCAGGCAATGGCCCTCTGCCTTTTCATCCTCGCCCAGATTGTGGCGGGAGGCCGCAGCGATATACAGACTCCAGAGGTAGTTGTGAGGGACCATGCGTTTTTTTTCAAAGAGATCTATCGCCTTTTCCGCGGATTCGGCCGCAGGGCGGTACATCCTCTCAGCGAGGTAGGAGGCGGCCAGGAAGTGGTGGGGCCTGGGATTTTCGGGATCCTCTTCAATATCGCGCTTCAAGAGTTCGGTAGTGCGCTCGAATTTGTGCCGATCCACCTCTTTCCCGAGATTATAGCCGTGGTGAAAGAGACGAATTTCAAGAAACAGGGATTTTTCAATGCCTTCCAGGTAATTGTGGACCCTCCCCTTATAACGGATATGTGGTCGGTTTCGTATGAACCGCACCGAATTGGCATGAATGAGGCCCGATGGGCTGGGGCACTCGACCCGAACCAGAGCACTGTCGATATCTTCACCTACGTCAAGGGCCTGGTGCAGGGAGAGCCCCTTGAGGGGCAGCAACTCCTCGTCTGCGTCGATGATGAAGAGCCAGTCCCCCGTCGCATAGTCCAGGGACTGGTTCCGGTGCTTGCTGAAGTGGTGCTCCCAGGGATGATGATAGACCCTTGCCCCGAAGGATTCGGCGATGGACACCGTGCCGTCCGTTGAACCCGTGTCCACCACCACGATTTCATCCACGTGGCTTCGAATGCTCTTGAGACAGTTGGGAAGGAGCTTTTCCTCGTTTTTCACGATCATACATGCGGAAATTTTCAAAGGTTGAGACATGGCATTGGTCCTTTCAGGATCCTGTATCTTGCAAGAGTTCTGTGAAGGCCAGGCGAATTCTTTCCCTTGGTATGGCCATCAGGCAGGGGCTGAAAGATGTGCCTTTTAAACGTGATTCCGGGCATCCTTCCAAGGACTTGACGATTCCGCAAGGGGAGCGGCAAGTGGAACCCGAATAGGCCGCCCTCAGGGGCTTCACCCTTTTATAATAACGAATCCAGAGTTCGTCCCTGGTCGGTCCGAAAAGCACGAGGCTGGGTTTGCCAAGGGCCTCGGCCAGGTGGTAGGCGGCCGTATCTGTGGTTACAACTGCATCACAAAGAGCGATGACCGAGAGGTAGTCATCAAGGGACCGCATCATGGCCGTCAGGTCCAAGACCTTATCACCGTATGGCCGGAGGAGTTCCCGGGTGCGAGCCTCCAGGGCCTTTTGCTGGGCCACGACAAATCCGACCTCCTTAAAGGTTTCGACGAGAAAGAGGAGCTTTTCAGGGGGAAACTCCCTCAAGGCGTTGCTGGCCGTCCAGTTCAACAAGACCCGGGGTCTCGAAGGGTCTTCGGCCTGCTCAAAGGTCTTTGAAATCCCCGGGGAGCGGGAGGGATCCCAGGAGATCCGGGGGGCCTTGTCTTTGATCCGGGTGTAATCAATGGAAAGGAAATCCAGGAAATAGTCCGTCATGTGGAGACGGGTGAACTTGTTGAGATCATCCCTTTCAGAAAAATCGATCAGGTAATCGACCTGGAGCAGTATGTCGAGGCGCAGGGGCAAGGACAGGAGCCTGTCGATATCCCGGTTGTCTGTGAATATGGGGTGTTTCTCCTTCTGGGTGGAAAGCCAGATCTTGGAGCCCCGGGGAAAGCACCGGCGAAAGATGCGAAGAGCGGGAAGGAACAGGACGTGGTCCCCGATACCGCCGTTTCGAAGGATCAGGACGTTTCCGGGTCGGTCGATGTCGGAAACGGTGTTCACCATGCGGGGAAATCCTTTACATCGGCCCCTGTCAAAGGAAAGGTTCAGAAGAACGTCCGGGTGTCTTTTGAAGAGTTCCGATGCCGAGAAATTGTCGGTCACCAGGATGTCTTCGATATTTTGGAGGCGTGGGTCCAGGGGTTTCAACTCGTATTCCTGACCAAAGATGTTGGCCCTGGCTGATTTGTTGACACACAGGAAACGCATCTAGCGATCCCCCGTGAGCAGGTAGTGAAACTCCTCTGCGGCCTTTCGCCACGTGTATCCTTCCATGGATTGGGCGGCCTTCCGACCGATCTTTTTAAGGTCGTCCCGGTGGTGGTAGGCCCATTCCAACTTTTCCACGATCTCCTCCAGTGACGGGTCGTCCCATTGTTCGATCACCCGCCCCTCCCGGTCCTTCATTGTGAAGGCCTTCAAGGTCGTGATGGGCAAAGAGTTGTCCGTAGTGATGATGTCCCGGTGGCCGGAAGACATGGAGGCGATGGCCGCTCCCCCGCATGCCATGTATTCCATGAGGACGAGGTTGGTGCCGCCCTCGCACCTGTTTGGAAAGAGCCCGCAATCCGTGTTGCTGTAAATCTCGGGCATCCGGGCGTGGGGGAGGGGCGGGAGGGTCAGTACCTTTTGAGGGTCGATCCCGTTGACCTCCATCAGCCGCGAAACGGCATGGAAATAGCCCCCTTTGGGCATGTAAAAGGTAATGTAAGGGGAAAAACGCATGGTCATGAGGGAGGCGTCCCAGAGGTTGAACCAGGAGTTCACGAGTAGTACGTCTTCGTGTCTGTCCTGGAGCACCTTGAAGGCCCTGATGACGAGGTCCTGCCCCTTCCTCAATTCCAGTTTTCCTCCGGAAAAGACGACGAACTTGTCCCTGTGATCAGTCCGTTCACGGGATTCGTGCCGAAACAGGGCGGGATCTACTCCCTGGATGACTGTGGCGGTATTGCGGACCCCCTGATTTTCGAGCACTTCCCTGCACCAGGTGGAGCCGGCCGCCACTACGTCGTAATAATCATTGGCCCAGGCCACTTGATCCGGGTCCAGGAAGGGGGTCTCAAAAAAGGTGTAGCCGATGACCCGGGGCGCCTTGACCTTCATGTAGAGTGGCCGGAGGGTTTTACCCTCGATGGCCTGGAGGACCGGGTGATCGAGGCAACGGGTTTCAGACAGGTCGCGGCAGGCGGGCAGATCATCCACCGGCCTCCAAAGGGAAGAAAGTCGCTCGTATTGCGAGGAGTCGCCGATATCCTCGAGGGTGAAAGGATCAGTAATATAGGTTACGCGGACCAGATCCGCGAGGTTCAGGGTCAGGTGGATCCCGCAGACCCCCCAGCCGAAATTGACACCTCGCGGCATGCTGATGTAGATGGGCGGATCATCCATGGGAATAACCGTACATCCGGGTGATCTCTCTAATCATTGCTTGGAGAAGGATCCCGGGTTGGATGCTTTCGTGATAGAAGGCCCGGCATCTTGGGTATCCTAAAGGACAGGTATCCCCGGTGCTGAAGCATGGAGCACACTCGATCTTGCTGGCCCGGGAAAAGACAGCCGGGTAATGGTCGAAGTAGTCTTCTCCGGTGGTGGAGAGCAGCACTATCGTTTTTTTCCCAAGTATACCAGAGAGGTGGGCCACGAAGGAATCGACTCCCAACACGAGATCCATTTGATCGAGGAGGGCCGCCAGTTCCGGGATCCGGGTTCGTCCGGTAAGGTCGTGCAGGAGTTCGGTCCCCGGCTCGATTTCATCGCTCAAGGGCCTGGTCCCGAAAAAGAAAAGTTCAAAACCCAGGTCCAGCAGGGAATCAACGAGAAGGGCCTGGAGTTCCTCCGGGTAACTCTTAACCGCTCCGTTGGAATCAAAGTTGATCCCGACGCGGATCCTTTTGGACTGGGGGAGTTCCAAGCGTTTCGAGGTCTCCCGGGGGACCCTGAACCCGATCCCGTCCATTTGAAGGGGCAGACCAAAGGCCCTGCAAAGGATCTTCAGGGGTGATTCCTCGAGGAGTGCGCGTGGATTTGCGGCAAAGGCCGCGAGTTCTCTCAGCAGGTAGTCGTAGGACTCCACCTCTTCGAGGAGTGGAGGATAAGAAAGGCAGTCTCCCTCCAACCCCATGGGTTTAAGGATGTAGGCGTGTTTCTCCGGGTCCCCGCATACATCGAAGTTCACCCCGAAGCGCCGCATCATGAGGGCAAGAAAAATTCCTACCGTGATGGTGTCGCCGTAACCCCCTGAGTGGAGCAGCAGGATGCGTGATCCCGGCCTGAGATCCCTCGTTGCCTCCGGGGAGAAGTCCTGGACTCTCGGTTCCCCTTCCAGGATGACACCTGCACCCATTGCCGCTACATCCTTGGCGAATTTCCCGAAGGTATAATAATCCTTCCCCTTTTCGAGGCGACCTTCACCGAAAACGGTCGTTGAAAAGGCGAAGTCCTTAGTGGCGTGAAGAATTCTCATTCCTGTCCGGTCCCCGGGGACAAGGGCCCCGGAGAGTTTCATCTCTTTTTTCGGGATTTCAGGCCCCGGTTGACTTGAACAGGGTTTCCAGGAGATAGCGACACCTGTGCTCGTAGGTATGATCTGCGGAAACACACCGGAAGAGGGCCGCCGCTGTTTGATTTCTCTCGTTGTGGTGTTCGAGATAGAATCTGATTTTTTCCTCCAGCTCTTCGACTGATCCGTAGGTGATCTCATCCGCCTCAGTGAATACCGAGGTCAACTCATGGCTTCCCCGGGTCAAGAGAAGCCCGCCGGCGGCCCCTGCGTCGAAGAAACGGTTGTCGATGGAATCTATACTCTGGAAGGGCGGAATATCCAGGTTCACGACGGTAGAGCGGTAGATGTCCGGGAGTTCTTCAAAGTAGTCCACCGGAGGATGAAAGGTCACGTGGGAGGCCTCCCATCTGAGGTCCCCGAAGTAATGGAGCGGGAAATTGTGGAGACAATTGAGCAGGACATACCGGTACCTTCCAAGGCCCTCTGCATAGAGGGGGAAGATAATTTCCCGGTGGAGTAAAGGATCCGTCCAGGAGAGGCGTGGTTTCGTTGCTCCGGAACCAGGGGGGTTTTTCAGGAAATCATTAAGGAGACCGAAGAGGTCGGATCCGGGGGATCGCATCTTCATGAGCATGAGTTCATCAATGACGGGGTTGAAGGGATTGCGGCTTTCCAAGCGTTCCCGTCTCATCTGTACAAAGTCCGGTATGTGCCCTACGAAGGCCACTTCCCGCTCGAAGACAGGGGGGGTGAGAGCAGGATCCCATGCCGGGTCCTTGATACGGGCCGCATGGCGGATCGGATGACAGTTCTTGAATAGCTCCCGGAGCTTGTCGAGGTACCAGGAGTCCCATACGAAGAAATGGTAGTAATCCGGATGGGACCGAATCTCTTGAATCAATTCATTGTCAAGTCCGAAGAAAGGGTTCTCGAAGCAGAGAAGCACCAAGGGGATGCCGTGTTTTCGAAAAAAATACCCTCCTCCTATCTTGGGCATTGCGGAAAAGCCGTAACAGAGGGCAAGATCGGCATTGAAGTCCACGAAACGCACGGCCAGTTTGCGGACCTCTTCAGGTGTGGCCTCCCCTGCGTCGTGGCTGAGGGTGAAGACCCTGTGGCCGAGCCTTTCAAGGGCCTCCTTGTATGCCTCAAGGATCCGGATGGTTACATCCGCCCTGGGACGGTGCTTATAGATGCAGATATTCATCTCGGCTCCTCATCATCGTTTCAGGAAACCGCCCCAAGGATCGGATCATGGGAGTCGGCCCGGGGTGTCACGCCCAGGGAAAGGAAGAAGTCTCTCAGGCTTTCTCCTTCCTTCTCGAGATCCCGGAAACGGGAGGCCGTTTCTATCCCGTTTTTCAACATCGCGTCATAAGCCCCTTCATCCCTTTCAAGATCGCTCAACAGGGATTCCAGGGCCTTCCCCAGTTTGGGAAGGTTTCCGTTTTCAACCAGAATGCAGTTCCGGTTTCTTCCGGATCCCACCATATAATCATTTCCCCCGATACCGGAAAAACCCAATACCAGACATCCGGAGGCCATAGCCTCAAGGATGGAGGTGGGCATACCTTCCTGGGTGGAGGCTGCCAGGAAGATCCTGGATTCAACCAGGTGCCTGGCGTATTCTTCTTCTTCCATATCCTCCAGGCGGATCCAATCGTACTTTCCGGCGATTTCCTCCCTTTTCGAGAAGATGGAATTCAGGATCGCTCCGGGTAAGTCCTTGCGCGCCGTGTAGCAGATCCTGTTCTTCTTGCGCTTGGGATCATAGTGATACCGTGTGGTGTCGACGTAGTTTCCGATCAGCGTGACTTTCAACCCCATGCTCCATTCCAGGAAATCCTTGATGAGGGGAGAGGGGGTGATCGCCCGGGTGATCCCGTAGTCCTTCCAGTCCTCTCCCATGGGTAGATTAATGTAGATATAGGCCCAGTTGAGGGCAATGGCGATGCGGAGGCATGGAAGGTCTTTGGTCTGCTTCATAAGAGCAGCCATCCCCTCCGGAAAGACAAGGACGTCCTCCCTTTGGACTTTGGGGGAATCCTCCAGCCAGAGGACGGGTACTTTATAGCCGTGCCAGGAAAGGACAAAGCCCCTCTTCCGGTGAAGGATCGCAGCGTTGAAGCCGAGCCGGTTCAAATGGAAGACGTGCCTGTAGAGCCGCCTCGTTCCCGCAGAGGGAGGGGCGAAGTCCGGGCAAAGGTAATAGATGGTTCCGGTCATGGAATCCTGCATTCCCTCAAACGAGGCCTGATCGTGTCAAGGGCCTTCTCCAATTCCCTGAAAAAGAAGGCATAAGCTTTTAATTCTTCCTGGCTGCACCCCGGTGATGCCTTTGCGTCTCCATGCTTGCCTTTATCATGTATGGACTCGAAGAGGAGGAGGTCTGTAAGGAAGTCTCCCAGGATGTCAAAGGTGTTCCTTTCAAGAACCCGGTTTCGAAGTTCCTGAAGCGATCTCAAGACCCCTCCGCGAATCGGGCCGCGTATCAAATCGATGGCCTGCCTGACAATCCTCTCCGTAAATTCCATTTCCCTGTTCATCCATTCGAGCCCGTCCCTCAATCCTTGCCTCCCTCGGGTCCTGTTCTTTGAGAAGACCAGGCGGAGGCTGTCGTATACATCAACGGAATCCGGCGCAAGGAATTCGTTCAAGGCCTCCCCCATGGTCATGACCCTTGTGCCCCTGATAAGGGCTCCGCCTTCGGTGGCGTCGATGCATTGTGCGTCGGTCCTTGAAATTTCTCTTTCAAGGAGGCGCAACATGAAAATAAAATGATTGAATGTCTTTACGCGGCCGCCGTGAACATCCTCGATTTCGATGAGATCCCATCCCGTCAAATCCGGGGCCCATGTTCTGGCCGATCCCGTAACGTGGTGCCTGCCTTCAGGAAAGGAGAAGTCGAAACCGGCCAGGATGATGGGATCGCAGCCGAGGTGCCTTGCCGCCACGAAGGCAAGGTGTGAGACCGTGGACATCCGGGGAAAATCCGGAAGATCACCAAGGAGTCCGACAAGCCAGTTTGAAAAGGTGTTTTGGGCATTTACAAAAAACCTGGGTCCCTTAAATTTTTTTATCACGTCCGGGAACGCCTCAGGGGCGAAGACCAGGGATACCTTTTCCAACTCAACGGGGCTCAATCCCTCGACCTTTCGAATATTAGAAGGAAGGATGTCAAGGGTCGCAGCCACGTGGGGAACAACGCCGGCCTTGAAAAGGGAGCGAAGGGCCGCGTCCACGCATATAACAACCGACCCGTTTACCGCTTCCTTTAAAAGACTTATGTTCTTGTCCAGGGAAGGGCCCGCGGAGACGACAACGGCGGGAATTTTGGGAAAAAGCCCTTGCAGGCTCTTTGCAGAAGCAGCCTGGAGCAATGCGCCGATATTGTTGAAAAGGTTTTCCAGCCTTGCCGGGATCTGCTCCTTGAAGGAGACTATGGAGGCTTTGATATCCCCTGCGTAAGCGTCCACTCCCGCCTCGATGTCCCTGTAATAACCGGGGGATATGGTTGTTGCCGGTGTGTAGACAAGTTTTTTGAGCGCCCCGGATATGACCTTAGGTAGAATTTCTCTCAGGCTTTCCGGGAAGGCCGTCGAATCCATCCCCGTGCAGAACCGGATCCTCGTATCTTCAATGACATCTCGAAGATCGAGATGAGTGAATGACAGCTTGAGAACGCCTGGATCATGGCAGACTATGAAAAGATCATGTCCTGGGGACATCCTGGCGCGGATTTCCCGGGGGAGGTAACCTAACCCCATACCCAAGAGCACCGTGGCCTCCGTCCCCGGGAAAGCCTTTCCCCCGAGCAGGGTGAGGACCTCCCTTTCAGGGTCCTTTGGGCTGTTGATAAAATGGCCCTTTCCGTTGCCGTTCACGTAGAAAAGGGTAGGGGCGCCCGATACCGACGGAAACACCTTCATTTCCGGAGGTGGATCAGCTTCCCTGACAAGCCTTGCCAGGACGGGGTCCCGCTTGCCTAAAACGTCGAGGTTTCTCTCAAGGTAATCCACTTGTTTTTCCCAGGGGTCAAGGGGTTTCATGAGCCTTTTCAGGGTCAAAATCCGGCTGCAGGAAATCGAAGTTATTGAGCTTGTCGAGCCACCATTCCCTGGCCTCCAGATTGGGCTCCTTTACGTTTTTCAACCACTGGATCCACTCCACATAATCGTCCGCAGTGCGGCACTGGGTGACCTTTTCGAATCTGCAGCTATGGGCGGCATACCTCCCCTTGAGGAGCATGATGGTCTGGATGTTGGGAGTGCCGTCGGAAATCCAGGGACGCAGGGTTCCCTTGCACCTATCCATGAGATCTTCAAGGGTTTCTTCTGAAACAAAACCATGGAAAAGCAGATTTTCCATCCCGGGCCGGTTGAATCTGTCGGGGTCTTCATCCCCGACGATATGGAAAATGACGTCAGGACACCTGGCGGCGATTTCGAAAAAAAGGTCGGCCTGTATGAAGTCGTCGATCCCTCTTCTCCAGAAGACCAGCAGCATGGTCTCCCCGTCCGGAAAAGGGGTTACCCAGTATGCGCGGGGGTCCCCGTTAAGCATCGGGCGAACGACGGCCTTCAACCCAAGTTCCCTGAGGATCGCTTGCTGGCGTTCGGATTGGCAAACATGAAGGGCCTCCACTTTTTCAAGGATCTCGATCCTGGCTTGATTCCCCTTGAGCTTTAGGGCGTCGCTTCCGCGCCAGTTTAGGATTTTCCTGCCCTGGTGGGCGAGAACCTGGAGAAAATCCTGATCAAAGTACAGTCCGAAGAACCAGACGGGTTCCCGGCTGTGAAGGGAGGGCACATAGTGCTCCAGACCCAACATCTTCCTGACCTTTTCGGCATGGTGGATCACACCCGGAGAGGTGTAGAATTTCCATGGAACACCGGTTTCACGAAAGGGGGCGCCATCTGAAGAGAGTTCCCATGGGTTTTCATTTTCTCGGAATCCGCAAGGAACCGACCCCCCGGGCCCTTCATGCTTGTTTTCCGGACAAATCCCCCGTTCTTCTATTAGAGGGGCGGTTCCCTCCCTGCAAGATTGCTGAACCAGGATAAGGTTGTCGATCGCATCCTGGTAAAAGGGATCGACCCGGAGGGCCTGGAGGAAGTATTTTCGGGCCTTGTCAAAGTCTTGCCTGTGATGGGCGATGACCCCCAGGTTGTTCAAGCCATCCTTGTTTTTGGGATCCTCTTTGAGGATGGAGAGAAAAACCCTCTCGGCCTCCTCCAGCATGCCTTCGGCGAAAAGGTTTTCGCCCATTCGTACCTGATCTCCAATTCCGATTTCATTCATCTGGATTTCCCCTTTGATTCAAGATGTAAAGAGACCTTTGAAAAACGTTCAATTTTGTTCAAGGTCAAGGAGGGCGAAAATTTTAACCACAGGAATACATTGAAGTATTTCGAGGATTAAAATTTGAGCCTGACGCCGAGATTGGGCAAAAGGGAGCATTTTTCAAAGGTCTCGTAAACTACTATCGGCTGAAGCCGATAGTTTTAGGGGCCAAGGGTCCAGGGTTCAAGGGTTCAAGTGAAAATCATTTTACCTTAACTCCTTCTTCCTCACTCGACCCCTGGACCCCTTGAATCCTTGAACCCTACTCAAAAAAACGATCGAACTAAAGTCTTCGTCTGAAGACCCAAGGTTCTCCCATTCCCCGATTGAGACATTCAAAGGGCCCCCTTCGATGCCCTGACCCCTTGGGTTTCCGCATGAAGTATTTCGAGGAACCTCTGGAAATTCGGTGGGGTGGGGCCTTTAAGGACATCTTCGCAAGCGTTCTTGAAGGTATTGGTCTCCTTTATGGCATCCACAAGGGAGACCATTTCCATAAGCCTGTGCTTGTAAGTATGTCGTGCCAACACCGTTTCCTTTCCTCTCTCTGCAATTGATAATGCTTGCTTAGGGTTTTCCAGGTAAAAAGCCACCCTTTTTTTCAACTCTTCAAGGTCCCGGTAAACGACCATGTCCTTGTCGATATCGAAAAACTCCTCCACATCCTCCCTGAAGTCTGTTATGAGAAAACCGCCGCAGAGGGGACAATCAAAGGCCCTCTGGTTGACCGTGGTTTTGAGTTGGTATTTTGAGATGTTCAGGTTGATCCGGGATTTTCGGTAAAGATCCGCTATTTCTGAAGAGTAGTAATCCACCCTGCCTCCATAGGACCGCTCACCAACAATCTTTTTCCAGAACGGTTCTCCGTAAACCGCTATTCCGAAAGGTTGAAGAGAGAGTATTGTTTTGTGTCTCAGACGAAAGCTCGCCTCCCGATCGATGAACGATAGGACCATCTGTCTTGTGATCCCGTCGGGATACTCGAAATCGACGCCGAGAGCCGCCGCACAATCCCGAACAACCTTGTCGGTATCTTGTTTGAAATTCAGCATGTATTGCTCAAGGGCCATGTCTAGAACCTCCGGCATGCGAGCGGGCATGGTCTTCCAGAGGGTCGAGATGTTTTTTAAGAGGTATTGGATTTTTTCAAATTCGAGGGCCCCGACAAAAGAGACGTCGTTGCGGAAAGCGGTTCCCCGGGGAAAGCGGGTGCCGTAACCGAGGAGCCTGTCATGGTTGGCGCCCAGTGGAAGGGTATGAACCCAGGGAATTCCCCATTCTTTCAGGCGCCTTTCGTAGAAACGGTCGAAGGTGAAGGCGATGGTTGTCCGGGGAATGAATTTCGTGCCCCACTCCGGGATGATGAAGGGTTCGTCCACGTACCACAGAACGAGGGGTAGTCCCAGATAGGCGCAGAAATAAGAAAGGAAACCCTCGTTGTCAAGCCCTCCTCCATTGATGGTGAGCAGAAAATCGGGATCGAAAGAGAGAATGGTCTTCCCGATTTCAAGGAGATCGATTCGCTCCAGGGTATGCCCTTCAGGGCTCTTGCTCAACTCAATCTCGAAGGCCTCAACCCGGATATCCTCATTACGGGAGGAGAGCCGGATATCCTTGTCCACTACTCCCTTTGGGTTGAAGATGAGCAGAAGTCGGGCCGGAGAACTCTTCATGGGGCTGTTATCCATGGGCCGGACCCCCTGGTTTCTTGCATTCCAGGGAAAGTTTGAGGGGCCTTTCGTGTTCGTCGTAAAATCGGTTGGAGGGGTCCCTCAGGATGTTTACGAAGCCCGTCTTTTCGAGGAGTGCCTTCAAATAGTGGAAGGTGATCTGGTTTTTATGTGTGCCGTTGATTCCTCCGTCGCCGTAATCTTCCTGGCGTCCGCAAAGATTCTCCCGCCAGTAGTCATCGGAGACCACGGCTTCTCCGTGACAGCGAGGACAGTCCGGTTTTGCATAGCCGGCCGAGACGCAGTCGCATTTCCTGCTATAGAACGCTATCAGACGTTCAAAATCAGGGCAGCAGAGATACAAGGTCCCCCCGGGTTCAAGGACCCTGAAGCATTCGCGGAGGAATCCCGGGAGGGTGCGGTACGGGAGGTGTTCGATCATTTCCCTTGAAAAGAGGCGGTATACGGAGCCTTCGGGAAAGGGGATGGAGTCCGCGAGGTCGTGAACCACGTCAGCGGTTTCCCATGGCATGACATCGATACTGATGAAGTCATCCTGGCCTTCTCCCCTGAGCTTACTTGGAATTATCCCGCCCCCCAGTTCGGCATGTATCTTTCGTCCGCCCAGTTCGCCTAGCCCCTGTTCCCGACACAATTCCTTGAGATGTGCCAGGAAGTAAAGGGATCGCGTCCTGTTGGGTTCAAGGGTCAATGCCCTGGCGAAAAATTGGAGCGCCTCCCTTTTTTCATCCTGGTGGTACAGGACCTCGCCGATCTGCTCAAGGAAAAAGGGGTTTAAGGGATTCAGGGCCAGCGTGGCCCCGAAGCATTCAAGGGCCTTGGTGAAGTCTTCCTGCTGAATGTGGATGCACCCAAGCATTGCCAGTACACCGGCGTTTCTGGGATCCTGCCCCAGTATCGTTCGGGCGGTCTCTTCAGCCGTTTTGTACTTTTTCCTCCTATAGGACTCCATCAGCCGTTGGACCCAGGGAATCATGGGATGGATGGAGAAAAACCGCTGTTGGGCCTTCCGTATGGCACCCGTAACCTCTCTCTTCTTTTCCTTTTCCTTCTCGGTTCCGGGGCGGTACACCAGGGCGTTTCTCTCAAAAAGGGTGGGATATCCTCTCCGCCAGACCCGGTATCCCAGTTCAATGTCTTCCCATCCATGCTCACCAGGCTGTGCGAAAGATTCATCAAAGAGACCGGCCTCCATTACCACCTTTTTGGGAAACGACAGGTTTCCGGTCACGAAATGGCTGAAGTTCAAGAGGTCGGATGCGCTCAAGATCAATTCAGCAACGGCCTTTTCCTCGGTCACAGAAACAGGTTTTTCCTCTTCGAGCTTTTCTTTCACTTCCGAGCGGTGACCGAGAACAATATGGGGATAGCCCTTTTCGTGGTGCCTTACGTGGGACTCAACGAAGAAACGGTTCGGAAGGCAATCATCATCCATGCTGATTACGATCGGTGCCCGGGCCTTCCGGATTCCCAGGTTCCGGGCGACCGACACGCCGTTTACCTCCCGGGGCAGGCCGGTCCTGACCAAGGTGGTTTCGTACTGGGGGTGTATGGCTTTCAGGGCTTTTTCTCCGGTATTCCAATCCCCTGAGTCATCTGCAATGATAACTTCGAATGCGTCCGGTGAAAGAGTCTGATGGTTCAGTGCCTCCAGGAGTTCTGACAAAGAATCTATTCGATCGAATGCTGTAACCACGATGCTTGCAATTGGATGAGGCATGGGATTTCCTTTATATGAGTTTTATGAATAATGAATCAATGGAGAAGAAGATTCCTGTGGGTCTCCGATGAAGAAACAGGACTTTCTTCAAAAGAAGTCTGGAGTCGGTTTTCCATCCGGCGGTAAAGCTCACTGATATCTTCCCTTTCAAGTAAACCGAGCCTTGCCCCGATAAGGATGAATTTCCTTATTTGCCTGATTGCTCCGATTTCCTGAAGACAAGAAAGCAAGTGCTTCAGGATGTCTGTTCGGGGAGAGACCTGAAAGGCCGCTTCATGAAGAATCGCCGCCTTTTCAACGTCACCGGAGACGTGAATTTTATGGGCACACTCTTCAAAGAGTTCTGCAACGTCACCGAGGGTTTCAAGGTTTCGGTCGATGGGAGTCCCTGACTGTTTCAGGAACGTGTCGAGTTCCATGATCGCCGCTTCAATCTCACCTTCATCCATCAGCGGAATAATGCGAAACAGGTGCAGGTCGGGCGGAAGATCACAGGCGCACCCCAGGAGTGTCCGGAGGTGAGTATCAAGGTCTTCACGGTAAAGGACACCGGCTACCTTCAGGAGAAGATCGGAATCGCATGAGATAAGGGAAAAGGCCTTATTGGGTTTGCGGAAGTCCTCATCCTCCGGAAGTTCCATAAAACGGGATAACAGCAACTCGGCAAAGGGGTTTTCTGGAAATTCACCCGGACACATATCGGCCAAAAAGGCAAGGAGGGGGATTTGCATGTCAGCAGGGACGTCCCATTCATCCAGAAAGGCCTGTACCCGATCCACCGAACCAGCAGGGGGCAGGGATTCCCCCAAGAGAGGATGGATGTGCATTTTGGCCTTTCCTGTTTTACCAAAATGCAGGTAGGCCAGGGCCATCATGAGGTGAATCTCGGGACCTTTGTCTATGCTGTAAACGATAAGGCCGGGAAACTTCCCGCGGTTTTTAAGATAATGTCCGAAATGTTGAAAATAGTTGGACCCGTGGTTTAGGACCATATCGAAACGACCGGTTCGGAAGGCTATATCGACCAGGGTCCAGTAGGCATCCACGCATGCAGGAAAGACTTCAATCGCCCTTTGGCAAACCCTTTCAGCTTCCTCAAGGTTTCCGCGTCTCATGTGGGCTGCAGCGAGAACATAGAAGATGTTCATGCAGAAAAGCGGGAAAGACTTCCCGGGAACAAATTCCTGTAAGAGTTTTTCTCCCCAGCGGATACAGGACTCAAGGTCATAATTGAACAGGGTTACGGCCATGTAATAGAGGGTGAAGGGATCACCGGGGTCCTTTTCAAGAAGGTTCTTCAGGATGCGATGGTTTCTTTCGAATTTAGCCCGCATCTTTGCTTCAGACAGGGCATAACCGAAATGACGGATGACTATGTCGGTTCCGAGGCCGAGGCCCTCGGTGATAACCGGTCTTTCGTGGATGGGGTTTTCAAAGCGGATTCCGAGACCGTTCCTGAACAAACGGATGAGGACGGCCTCTGATATGGGCCTCCCGTTCCTGTAATCGCGCATCAGGCACAAGAGGTGTGAGACATCTCGCGGCGCGGAGCTAACCGTCTCCCTGAGCTTGATGGCATGATCAGGTTCGAGGCATTCGTCTGCGTCCAACTGGAGAATCCATCTTCCCTTGGCCCTGGCGATGGATTGGTTCCTGTGGAAGCTGAAGTCGTTTTTCCACTGGGTGGAGAATACTTTGGCCCCGTAACGGCGTGCGATTTCCCTGGTGCTGTCGGTAGAGCCGGTATCAACGATAATCATTTCATCCACGGCCCCCCGAACACTTTCCAGGCACCGAGGAAGGGTGGTCTC
>JAFDEE010000065.1 GCA_019310525.1 Deltaproteobacteria bacterium
GAACAAGCGAATGGACCATACGCCGAAAAAGGCGCTCCACCTGGTCGTCATTCAGCTGGCGCTCCTTAGTGGAATGTGAGGTTAATTCTTAGATCTCAAGTGGAAAATACCGATGAAAAAAATAGATTACAAAAAAGAACTCAAGTACCTGTACAAGCCTTCCACCAAGAAGGTTGAAATTGTTGAAGTGCCAAAAATGAACTTTCTCATGATTGACGGTGAAGGAGACCCAAATACATCACAATCATTCCAGGATGCAATTGATGTCTTATATCCACTTTCCTATGCCATAAAATTTATGGTCAAAAGAGGAGAAATAGGTATTGATTATGGGGTATTGCCGTTAAAGGGTCTTTGGTGGGCTGATGATATGTCATCGTTCAGTATAGAAAATAAGAAAAACTGGAAATGGACATTGATGATTATGCAACCAGAATTTGTCACAAGAGAAATGGTAGAAAAAGCGACAGAAGAAGTAAGAAAAAAGAAAAATCCGGTTGCACTGCCCTCAGTACGATTTGAATCTTACAACGAAGGAGAGGCTGCCCAAATAATGCATATTGGACCGTTTTCAGAAGAAGGGCCGACAGTTGAGAAGGTGCATTCATTCATTGCTGATAACGGCAGCCAGAAAGTTGGTAAACATCACGAAATATATTTGACTGACATAAGGCGAGCAGCACCGGAAAAATGGAAAACAATTATCAGGCAGCCAATGTTGTAAAAGGATCTAATAAGCCGGCTCAGAAGAATAAGGACGTATAATCCCGCAAGAACCTGACTCGTGCCCATCCATATGGTTATGCAGGAGGCGAAATCAATGAGATTGAACGACCATCATATCAACCAGGAAACCTGCGAACGATGTGGATTATGCGTCGAGATATGCCCCGATCGGATCATCGGGAAAAATAAATCCGATGATATTTACTTTCGAAAAGATCGGTTTGCTCTGTGTATGCGATGTGGACATTGTATGGCGATTTGTCTTGCCAAATCAGTGATTGTTCCTGGTCTATCTTATGAAAAAGACTTTTTTGATTTGCCCAAAGGTGATGTGGATTGGAAGAGTTTCTTCACCCTGATCTCTACCCGACGGGCAGTCCGTACATACAAAAAAAAGCCGGTACCGAGAGATGTTCTTGAGAAGATCGCAGAAGCCATATCTCTGGCACCTATGGGATTCCCACCCCACAAGATAGAGATTACCATCATAAGCCGAAGGGACGACATTGAAAAGGCATTACCTTTCATGGTGAAGTTTTATGAGGATTTACAGAATTGGATAAGCAATCCCGTTTCCCGCTTTTTCATGAAGCGCAGATTGAGACCGGAAGTTTTCAACACATTAAGGAATCATGTCGTACCGATGATGAAAATCAGACTGCCTGACATGAAAAATTCCGGGGAAGATATTTTTACCAGGGGTGCGCCTGTTCTTTTCTTGTTTCATGCAAATCGGGGGGCTGAGAATCATTCAGAAGATTTGTTCATTGCCCTGACGTACGGATTTTTGGCAGCCCATGCATTGGGTCTCGGTGCGACCGCCGTCAGTCTCGTGCCTCCAGCGGTCGAAAGGATCCCGGAACTAAGGAACCTGTTTAAGATCCCTGATGAAAATGAAGTGCTTGGCTCTTTTATTACCGGTTATTTGCGACATCGCTTCAAAAGGGGTATACGAAGGCAATTGGGTGGTGTGACCTGGGTTTAGCAGGTTTTTGAAAAACGTGGCGGGCAATGGGGGGAGAACACGGAAAATCCGGAACTTTACTTTCGGTGAGGTGGATTCCGGTCCAACACTTCACTGCCCAGGGGGTTTGTCATTTTCCTCCCTCCGAGATGCCTGCAAGGGCCTTACGTCTTTTTTCCTGGACTTCATGCTTAAGTTCTCTCTTGAGTATCTTCCCTGCGGCGCTTCTTGGGAAATCCTCCACCAAGACATATTCTTTAGGGACCTTGTATGGTGAGAGACGTGTTTTGAGATAGGACTTCAGGCTTTCTTCTTCAATGGTCTTGCCGGGTTTTGGAATGATAAAAGCCGCAACCCGTTCACCCCACACCGGGTCGGGGAGGCCGATGACAGCACATTCTTGAATTTCCGGCCGAGTATACAGCGCTTCCTCCACTTCCCTGGAATATACGTTTTCCCCTCCTGTAATAATCATGTCCTTGAGCCGGTCCACGATATAGAGATAGCCATCTTCGTCAAAGCGCCCTATGTCTCCCGTCCGGAACCATCTTCCCTCCCAGAATGCCTCACGAGTACTCTCGGGATTTTCAAGGTAACCTTTCATGATATTAGGACCCCGAACGCAGATCTCTCCCTCTTCACCATCCCCCAGGGGCTCTCCGGATCGGATGTCACGGATCTGGATCTCCACGCCGGGAACCTCGGTCCCCACAGAGCCAATGACGTGTCTGTAGCGGTGATTATAAGTGACCGTCGGCGCCGCCTCTGTCATCCCGTATCCTTCATAAATCCCCAGGTCCGTCCGTTCCCTCCATTGGCGGACCAATTCCGCCGACATGCTGGCGGCCGCGGAGAAACAATACCGGACAGCCCCGATCTTTTCCTTTAGCCCCTCAAGGGCCAAAAAGCGGACATAGATGGTGGGAACCGCGAAAAGCTTGGTCACTCTACCTGAACCCAGAAGGTAAAGCACCTTGTCCATGTCAAATGAAGGAAGCAGTTCCAGGGACCCGCCACTCAGAATAGTAGCATTCAGTATATGCATCTGACCGAATACATGGCTAAAGGGCAGAAAGCACAGTGCCCTGTCGGTCTCCAGGGAGCGCTCGTTGAAAACGATCGTATTGATGGCCGCGTTGATGTTTTCATGGCTCAATTCCACACCTTTGGGAGCTCCCGTGGTTCCGCCCGTATACAGGACCACCGCTGTATCCGTTCGATCTCTGTCCAGGGCCTTGAAATCACCCTTCCCACCGTCGATGAGTTCTTGGAGCGTTACTTCACTTACAGGAGCGATTATCTTCTCCAGGATTCCTTCATGCCTCAGTCCCGAGAGATCATCAATTTTGTCATTGTCGGTGAAGACAAGCCTGGGCTTGCAATGGCTTATCAGGAGGGACAACTCCTCCCGTTTCAATAGCGCCGAGAGAGCAATCACGACTGCTCCAGCCTTCAGGACTCCAAAATAAAAGATAACCCAATCCACGGAATTTTGTGCGCAAAGCCCGATATGATCTCCGGGCCGAACCCCCATCCGTATAAGGGATGTCGCAACCCGATTTGCCAGGTTGTCGAGCTCCTCATAGGTAATGACGGCGGATCCCTCGCTCAAGGCGGGCCGCTTCGGGAAATACAGAGCGGATCGTTCAAGGTTCCTTCCAATGTTCATATTCTGTACCTCCTTGTCACATGTGGGAAGGCAAAAAAAGCGCCAATTCCGGAAGGATCGTCAATATGATGATGGCAGGTGGCAGGCAGTGGAGCGATCAAAAAAGGCCGAATACCCTGAAAGATCGGGGCGCTTGAAATTTTTCCCCACTTTTTCAGGGCCCAGACCCTTCGGGTCGGAGGCCTGATCTTGAACAAACATTGAACGTTTTTCAAAGGTCTCGTATTAAGTCCCCGGACGATTCATGATGTGTGCCAATCCAGCCGTCCCAGGTAAGTTCTTGGAAAAACGAGAGTTCAACCTTTTCAAGCATTCAGATCATACTACAAAAACATGCCGACGTGACAAAAATCTACAAACATTCGACCAAAAAATGTATTTTCCTGTAAGCGCATCTTCGGTAACCTTGACTCTTAGACGATTCAGATAGTAATTTTTATCCGCCTTCGCATAAGACCACGGGCTTGCCTGTGGATGAATGTGCAAACAATTGTTGTGCTACGGCGTGATGTCCCCCAAAGCTTAAGGCGAGTAACCATGGGTTTACCCGTGGGGCTCCATGTGAATTTCGTTGGGGAGGGGAAAAAGCCCTTTTCTTTATAAAAGTGTTCTTGAATGAAACCATCCTTGAAAAGTGAATGGTTTTGGTTCTGCTCCAAGTTCCAACCGATCGGTGGTCGTTGACCAATGGGGTGATCAAGCCGTGAAAAATCTTTCTCTCAAATGGAGCATTTTTCTTTTTTACCTGGTTTTCGGCCTGTTGCCTCTGGGGGGCATCTCGTGTCTCACAATGTTATCTTATACCCGGACCATAACTTCCCTCACCGATCAGCATGTAAATGAACTGCTCCAGCCCTCTCTGCCTATAATGATTGAGCACTCACCCAATGATAAATTAATGTAGAAAGAAGAGGGAGAGAAAAGGAGACAGGGGTGACAAATGCAAGAATTGGAGATGAAACAGTGGTTGATGATGAGCTTAGCGGTTTCATGATGCCCAGGGGGTCTCGGAGTGGAGGGGAGGGTAGCGACCCGGAACGGAGAGAGCCCCTGACACCACCTGTTGAGGTAGTCCCCTTGAAAGGGGACGAGAGACTGGACCCGGAAGTCCCGGCCATGGCCTGGAGATGATAAAAGAGGTCCTGGATGTTATGATTGATCTGGCCAAGGGAGGCATGACTATGCTATGTGTAACCCACGAAATGGGCTTTGCACGTGAAGTCGCCGACGAAATAATCTTCATGGACAACGGCCAGATCGTCGAGCGCGGCAGCTACAACGAATTTTTCAACCTGAATCTTGCATAAACAATCTTGAACCCGTTAAAAAATTCATTGAAATTCTCCCTGTTAGGTAGTACCCGAAGGGGATGGAAGTTCAGCCCGATGGGTGAGAACAAAATAAAGAATAATATTTCAAGATTGTTTACCCTTCGGGAGCGTCGATTTTGCCGAATCTGCTTCGTTATCGACCGCTTGCGGTAGGAGACTACAGCTGCGCGGTCGATGCCTTGCATATTCGGCAAACTTGACGCTTGCAAGATCCAGGTTCAATAATCCCAAGACCGAAAGGGCCAAAGTCTTCCTGGACCAGATCCTGGAATAGGTCGCTTGGTGAGCAGCGAAGGGAGGTTTTTCTGTGGACGAGCAAACCATCGGAATACTGGGCGGCATGGGACCCGAGGCTACGTTGACCTGTTATGCCCGCATCATCGCCAACACCCCTGCCGCAAGGGATCAGGATCACTTGCGGGTGATAATCGATTCCAACCCCAAGGTGCCCGATCGAACCCGGGCAATCCTGGAGCAGGGCGAGTCGCCCTTTCCGGTTCTTATAGCGGGCTGCAGGGCCCTTGAGCGGGCCGGGGCCGATTTCATCATTATCCCATGCGTAACAGCCCATTTTTTCTGGGAAGATCTTTTGTCTCAGAGTCCCTTGCCCTTGATATCCCTGTTGGACACGGTGGCGGAAGCCATAGCCAAATACCATCCGGAAATCAAGACAGTCGGTCTTTTGGCCACCAGCGGAACTATTCAAAGCGGAATATTCCAGCGACGTTTGGCGGCAGCGCATATCGAGACCCTGGTCTGTGACCAGGCGGAGCAGGAACGGATCATGTCCGCCATCTATAAAGTCAAAAATTCCTCGTCCCGCCTCTCGCGGGATGCCATCACCGCTGAATTGGTGGAGATCGCCCAAAGGTTGCAGGAGCGGGGTGCTCAGGGTATCGTGGCAGGCTGTACCGAAATACCCCTGGTCCTGGGACCCGAGCACCTCACGGTGCCTTACTTTGATTGTCTTTTGCTTTTGGCCAGGGCGGCTATCCGCCGTGCCGGCCTTGAACCGGTACCTATTGGAGAGGAGGGGAATATTCCCCTTTAGAAGGAATCCACAGAAAGGAGAGATGAGATGAACTTGGCACGTTTCCCCCGTAGGCGTTACAGCACCGGACCGTCTCCCATAGAAGAACTGCCGCGGCTTACCCGGGCGCTGGGCGGACCGCGTATATTTATGAAGCGCGATGATCTGTTGGGCCCGGCTGCAGGGGGGAACAAGACCCGCAAACTGGAGTTTGTGGTGGCCGATGCCTTGGCCCGAGGGGCCGATACCCTGATTACCTGCGGCGCTGTTCAATCCAACCACTGCCGGCTCACCTTGGCGGTGGCGGTCAAGGAAGGATTGAAGTGTTGCCTGGTGCTGGAAGAACGCGTGCCCGGCAGCTATAACCCCAGGGCCGGCGGCAACAATCTGCTCTACAGCCTGATGGGGGTGGAGCAGATCAAGGTGGTGCCGGCCGGCTCGGACATGATGGCCGAGATGCAAAAGGTCGCCGAAGACCTGACCGCCCGGGGCCGCAGGCCCTATGTGATTCCAGGGGGGGCCTCCAACGAACTGGGTGCCTTGGGTTATGTCGCCTGTGCCGAGGAGATCCTCTCCCAGTTGTTTGATATGGGGCTGGTGGTGGACAGAGTGGTCTGCGCCAGCGGAAGCACCGGCACCCAGGCAGGACTGGTGACAGGCTTTTACGGCAACAACAGCGGCATCTCCGTGGTGGGTATCAATGTAAGCCGTCCCAAGGAGGAACAAGAAGAGTTGGTCTATGACCTGGTGCAAAGAACCGCGGCCAAGGTCGGAATAGCCCAGGAGATTCCACGCCGGGCGGTGCTCTGCTTCGGAGATTACGTGGGACCAGGATACTCACGACCCACTCCCGGTATGGTGGAGGCGGTGAAGCTGTTGGCCCGAACCGAAGCCATTCTCCTGGATCCGGTTTACACCGGAAAGGCCATGGCCGGCCTGATCGACCTAGTCCGGAAAGGATTCTTCAGAAAAGACCAGACACTGCTCTTTGTTCATACCGGGGGCTCCCCCGCCTTGTATGCCTATCTGGACAGCTTCCTGGATTAAGCCTGAAATACATCTCCCCATGCCATGCTCTTGAATCGTAATCCAGTGAGTACTTCAATTCGATATCAGGCTCCAGGAGGCCGATGGCGCCTTTTCTTTCGTTCTGAGGCTCCCGGGTTGGTGTTTTCAGCAGCTTATCAGCGAAGGACACTGGCCCGCCGCTCTTTGGCGGGCCGGCCCCCTCCGCCGTTCTCCCGCTCTAAGCGAGCGTGAGCTGCGGCTTCCCCCACTGATAATCCCGCCGGTCACTTCAGAAAAGGGGCCATTGACCCCTGCTCGAGCCATCCGTGTTCACAAAAACAACCGATCGAACACATTAAGCCTCTGTACCCGGGTTTTCCTTTGCAAATGTAAATAAGATTCCCTGCATATTTCGACCCTTTATCTGTGCTGATTCCGGGAGACCTTTGAAAAACGCCCCCTTTTGCCCAATTTCTGCGTCAGGCTTAAATTTCAATCCTCAAAATACTAAATGTATTCCTGTGGTTGAAATTTTCGCCTTCCTTGAACTTGATTTCGCCTTCCTTGAACTTGACCAAAAGGGGGCGTTTTTCAAAGGTTTCTCCGGGACCGAAATACGCCGGGCTCCTGGAGAAGATCCCCGAGCCCCGCCTCAAGCAAATTCAAAGAGGCACCGAGTCGAAGGGCCTAAGAGTTTTACATAGAACCATTGCCCGCACCACTGGGAGAAAGGGGTATGGGGATCTTTTCGGAAGTGACCTGTTGGGAGGCCTTCGTTATTTCAAGGGGTTAGGGATGGGGGAAACCCCGGCTCCCGCTTGTAAAAGCGGGAGAACGGTGGAGGGGGCAAGAATCCCCCGTCCCTAACCCCTTTGAAATAACCAGGCCGTGAGACCGGGAACGAGGAAAAGATCCCCATGCCCCTTCAATCTGATCCGGCGAATACTTCAATTCGATACCAACCTCCAAAAGGCCGATGGCGCCTTTTCTTTCGTTCTGAGGCTCCCGGGCTGGTTATTTCAGCAGCTTATCAGCGATGGACACTTGCCCCTTCTGGCGAGGCTTGTCCGCCGGTTGTCTGGCGGGCCGGCCCCCTCCGCATTCTCCTGTTCTAAAAGAGCGGGAGCTGCGGCTTCCCCCACTGATAATCCCGCCGGTCACTTCCGAAAAGGGACCATCGGCTCTTGTTCGAGCCATCCATCTTCACAAAAACAACTTTCAGAGGTCTCTCTCTAAGAGAGCGGGGCTTCTGCTTCCAAGAAACTGTATTCACGGACAGCCCGTTTGTGCTTGGAAAGGGGGAAAAGCCCCATCCGGAGGTTTAAAGGGAGGTAATTATGCCACCTTTATTAACTCATTGAAAATAAGACTGATTTACCTCTCTCCAGGCTTGTTTTCTAAAAAACTTGCAAGTGATCAGAGGACTGGTGAGGTGGTCGTTTTGCCACCCATCTTGAAAAAAATCTGCTCAGAGAATCACGTGAAATTTTTTCGTGACAGGATTAATCTAATAAAAACAGCAAGATGGAAATTTGTCATCCTGAGGGGCACAGAAATTGCCTTACCGGTTAGAAGACCGTGGAAGAATTTTTCAACTGCCGGTCGTGATTTTGAAAAGGAGGGGCAGATGGCGGACAAGATTTGGGTAGCCGATGATGACCTGTTTTACAGAAAACTTATCTCTGAAGTGCTAACGAGTTACGGATATGATGTAATGGCAATGCATGACGGGACCCATTTGTTGGGAGTGCTTGAAGAGGAATCTCCCGAACTGATCGTTCTTGATGTTTTCATGGCACGAAAGAGTGGAATTGAATTGCTTGAGGAGATGAACCGACTCTTTGAGACTCGGGGGGAAGATCGGATACCTGTAATAATGATTACAGGGGATGACTCAAGAGAAACTGAAATAGCAGCACGACAAGCAAAAGCCGATTTTTTTTTGTTAAAACCCTTTTCAGGTCAGGAACTCTATGAAGTAGTTTATCGAATGATCAAAGAGAAAAAAAGAAGAAGATGCTTGAAAGAGAAGAAAGGCCTGAAAAGCGATTAAGGCCCTGGAGCCGGTTAAACCGGTTCCTCAAACACAAAAACAACTTACAGCAGTAAAGGAGGAAAGAAATGGCAAAATTGGCAAATCCCCCAAAAGCAGAAGATCTTGAGGGCGTCAGGTCTTCTTCAGAAAGAACCAGGGTAATGGACATTGAGGGTCAACGGCAACTTGCAAGGGAACGGGCGAAAAAGAAGGCGGCAAGCCGAACAGCCGCAAAAAGACAACAGGCCGCGGAGCGTATTGCTGCTGCTGCAGAAGAACTCGCCAGCGGGACCGCTGAGGCGAATGCGGCGGCTGAACAACTCAACAAGGCTATGGAACAGATATCGTCAGGGGCCACTCAGGCAAGCGCAGCCACTCAACAAGGGCAGACAGCAGCCGAGGAACTCGCCAGAGGCGCGCACACGAGCAGCGCAGCGGCTCAACAATCCCTGGACAAGGTGAATCGATTGCAAAAATTGATCGTAGAGACATCGGCCGACATCGAAAAGTTGATTGCGAATGTGGAACTCGCTGCTGATAAAAACATGGAATCCGCCAGGATGATCGGGGAATTGGAAAAACAGGCAGACGAAATCGGACAGGTTGTAAGAACGGTCGCAGGAATTGCGGATCAAACCAACCTGCTTGCCCTTAATGCGGCCATTGAGGCGGCCAGGGCGGGGGAACATGGAAGGGGATTCGCCGTGGTCGCAGACGAGGTAAGGAATCTTGCCGAAGGTGCCGAGAAATCGGCACGCAATATCCGCGATCTGGTAGGTGAGATTCAGAATGATGTCAAAACGGTTGCTCAGGACACAAAAGAGTCCGGAAAAAAGGCCCAGGATGAAGTTGAAAAGGCTAAGATCATTACTGAAAAATTGGTCAAGATGAACAAAGACATGAAATTCGTGCTTACGGGTTGTGAAGAAGTGAACACCCTAAGCGCCGAGATTGCAGGTGCGATCGAACAGTTCAGAAAAGGAATGGAAGTGATCGCAAGCGCTGCAGAAGAAGCGGCAAGCGCTTCCGCTGAGGCTTCCACTTCAACAGGAGAGCAATTAAAGGCACTGAAGGACGTTGAATCCGCAACCGAAGAACTTGCCCAGATGGCGGAAAACCTGAAAGTGAATACTGATTCAGAGAAGAGCAGCGAGGAACTGGCATCCGCCGCAGAGGAGTTGTCGGCCACTATCGCTCAAGTCAATGCAGCATCCCAGCAGATAATGGCTGCAATCCGACAGATCGCAAAAGGGGCCGAGGAACAAGGTTCAGCGACCCAGGAATCTTCATCCGCAATAGCTCAGATCGATCAGATAGCAAAAGATATCGGTCGGAAGGCGAAGGAGTCCCTGGAAAAGGTCGAAGCCCTTCAAAAGGTGTTTACTGAAACCAAGAATGCCGTGGATGAGTTGATCGAGGGTATCGGGGAGGCGGCTGAGGGGAGCTTGAAATCCGGTGAAAATATTAAAGCCCTTGAAGGAAGGATGCGACAGATCGACAAGATCGTTGACGCCATTACGAATGTGGCCATGCAGACCAATCTATTGGCGGTGAACGGCGGCATTGAAGCGGCCCGAGCCGGCGAATACGGAAAGGGCTTTGCGGTGGTTGCTTCCGACATCCGGACCCTGGCCAATGACTCGGAGCAGAATGCGGAAAAAATTAAAGACCTTGTTCGTTCAATTCAGGACCAGGTTCTCATCGTGGCCGATGACATTCAGCAAACAGGTGTAAGTGCCCGTCAGGAGGTGGAAAACGCGAAGGAGACCAATAGAAACCTGGCCATGGCGGAAGGAGACATGAACGAAGTTCGGGAAGGCGTTTTCCAGATCCGGAATGCCTCAGAAGAAGCCGTCAAGCAGGTACAGGAGGCCCGGGCCGGAGTAGAGCAGATTGCAGCCGCGGCCCAGCAGGCGTCGAGTGCGGCCCAGCAGGCCTCAGCCAGCGCCACGCAGCAGGCCAGGGGCATGCAGGAACTGGCTCAGGCTATAGAGGATATCTCTGCCCTTGCAGACGAGCTTCAAGCCTGAAAAGGGCCATTCAGATTAAGGAGATCGACCATGCACGAAGAAACGCAGATACAAACAATGGAAAGCCAGCTTGTCGCCTTTTCCCTTGGAGGTCAGGAACTGGCGTTTCCCATTGTAATGGTTCAGGAAATCGTTAAACCTTCAATGATCACCCGATTGCCGAATGCCCCCGATTATGTGGAAGGAGTCGCTAATCTCAGAGGAAGTATTCTCCCGGTAGTCAACCTGAGACATCGGCTCGGTATGGAGGTGAAGGAGCAGGACGAAGAGACCCGCGTGGTTGTCTTGAACGTGGACGGGACTGCGACAGGAGTTGTAGTGGACAGCGTTTCGGAAGTCCTCCATGTCGACGAGAAGAATATCGAGGCACCACCGGATATGGTAGAGGGGATCGAGGGTCAATACATCCAGGGCGTCGCCAAAACGAGCGGCGGAAAACGCCTCACCATGGTCCTTTCAGCCGATAAGGTCATCCCCGGACAGGATCAGGATAGCGTGAAACGAATCGGAACTTCCCTGGACGGCGGGACTCGTGGAAACCTCAGCGACAAAGCCCGGCAAACAGAAGACGAAGAACTGCTCGTGACTTTCAAGCTTGCGGGTGAAGAATTCGCGGTGGACATCATGCGGGTCCAGGAGATTGTCAGGGTAGGAGAGATCACCAAGGTGCCCAAGGCACCGGCGTATATTCTGGGAATCACCCTGTTAAGGGATCGACTGCTCCCAATAGTGGATCTCAGGGTTCTTTTGGGAATCGAAACATTGGAGAGAATCCCTTATGAGGGTCAGAGCGAGGAGAAGGCTCCCGACGGGAAAACCCTTCACACGGATGATACGGAAGATACCCGGCGTATTGTGGTCCTGGACATGGAAGGTGTTCTTACCGGGATACTGGTGGATTCAGTGTCAGAGGTCTTGCGGTTACCCAAGAGCAGAATCGAAGCACCTCCGTCCATTATAGACAGGGAACAGAGCTCGAAGTTGAAAGGGGTGGGAAAGTTAGAGAACGGATCAAGGCTGCTGATGCTCCTTGACGCTGACAACCTTATATCAACGGACCAGAAGAAGGTCCTTGCCGCTGCAGCCGGACCTGCCGTGGATCGCAGGGAGCGCGCCGGGGATGAAGAGAGGGCGGACGAGCGCCAGGTGGTTTGTTTTATGATCGAAGGGGAAGAATACGGCATAGACATCATGAAGGTCCAGGAGATCATACGAATCGATGATATCACCAGGATTCCAAACGCCCCGGAATTCGTCGAAGGGGTCGTGAACCTGCGCGGCAGCGTCCTGCCCGTGATTGACCTGCGTGGACGGTTCGGGATGGAAAGGACCGGCAGGGCGGATCAGAACCGGATCGTGGTGGTTGATATTTCAGGAAAGACCACCGGGATCATCGTCGATTTTGTGAGTGAAGTGCTCCGTATTCAGGGCTCTATGATCGAACCGCCTCCTGAGGTGATTTCCGATTTCGGTTTGAAGGCCCGCTACATCGATGGGATCGGGAAGCTTGAAGAGGGCAGACGGACCATCGTCCTGATCAATGCTGACGCCCTGCTTGCAGTGGATGAGAGCAATGTCATGGCTGCCGTCAAGGAGGCCGGGACCTTGGAGCCGGAATCCGGGAATCCGAAAGTCGACGTAGGATCCAAAAAGACTTCGAAGCGGACCGCAAGCAGGAAATCGGCCTCCGGCAAAAAGCCCCTCAATACGGAGAAAAAGACGAACGGAAAGGCGGGGAATACAACCAAGAAAAGAAACACTTCCAAAAGTTCAAAGTGATAGCGCAAAGAGAAGAAAAAACATGGAAGGCGAACTGCTGCTTAAGACCGGTGAACTGGCGATCGGGGAAGGGCAGGATGTTCTCTGTACCAGGGGGGTGGGTTCCTGCATAGTAACCTGCCTTTGGGATAGGAAAAGAGTTCTCGGCGGCATGGCCCACATTCCCCGCCCCGCCGCGTCTGAAGAAGATGCGGCGGGGCGGGAATGGTCAGCCGTTTCCCCCGAGATGGCGATCCCGCGCCTCCTTAGAATGATGAGAGAAAGGGGTGCCAGGAGGGACCGCATCTCTGTCAGGATCGCAGGGGGAGGGAATATGTTCCCCGTGCAGGATTGTTATTTCATGTGTGATATCGGGAAAGAGATATTGGAAAACACCCGGTCGGTCGTTTCCGATCTGGGTCTTTGGATTGCCGGGGAATCGGTCGGCGGTCCATACGGGAGGAGCGTGTTCTTCGACGTGGCCGCTGGAACGGTGCAAGTCTTCTTTACGAACGGAGATATGATCGAGTTGTAATCATACAGGAGGAAGAGCATGAGAAAAAGAATCAGGGTGCTTATTGCTGATGATTCAGCTTTGATGCGAAGGGAACTGCGGAGAATCATCGAGAGCGATCCTGATATGGAAGTGGTTGCGGCGGTTCGAAACGGCCAGGAGGCTGTAGAGCAGACCAAGGCCCTGGATCCCGATGTGGTGGCCCTCGATATCAACATGCCCGTGATGGACGGATTGACAGCCCTTCAATACATCATGATGGAATCGCCGAGACCCGTTCTCATGGTGAGTTCTCTTACCCAGGAAGGCGCCCTGTCCACCTATGAAGCCCTGGAACTGGGGGCGGTGGATTTTGTCGGAAAACCGGGAGGGACCATTTCGAAAGATATTCACCTGGTGGCTGACGAGATCCTGTACAAAATTCACTCTGCAGCGGGCGCCAATACCTCGCGCCTGAAGTATGGGAAAAGGCGGAAGAAAAAGAGTCCGGGGAAAGTCTCCAGGACCGTCAGCACCGGCAAAGACCTTCCAGGAAAAGTTGTAGTCATCGGAGAGTCCACCGGTGGTCCCAACACTATCATGGATATCCTGCCCGTGTTACCGGCGGACCTGGGTGCGCCCGTCATCGTTGTTCAACATATGCCGAAATCTTTCACTCCGTCCTTTGCACAGCGACTTGACAAGAACTGCGCCTTGCCTTTCAGGGAGGCGAAGAGCGGGGACATCATCGAGAATAATTGCGGTTACCTCGCTCCTGGGGACATACACATGACATTGGCTCCCAGGGGCATGGGAAAGGATGGAAATATCGTGCGCCTGACAAAGACCCCTCGAGACCCCCTTCATAAACCGTCGGTCGATGTGACCATGAGATCAGTACTCTCCTGTTATGGGGAAAACACAATAGCTGTCCTGCTCACCGGCATGGGAGCGGACGGCGCTGAGGCCATGGCGGAGATCCGTGAGGCGGGTGGACGCACTATCGCCGAATCGGAAGAGACGGCTGTGGTATTCGGCATGCCGAAAGAGGCGATCCGCAGAGGAGGTGCCGAGTTCGTGCTTCCCTCTTATGAGATCGGGGAGAAGATCGTTGAATTGGTCAAGACTTAAAGGAGATGGAATAATGGCTCATGTGTATGAGAAGTTAAAAGATTCCCTGGCATTGGTGAAAGTGGGTCGTGAATTGTCGAGCGGCAGACGGTCTGCAGTAAACGAACTTCGCGATCTTTGTTGCAGCCTTGAAAAGCAAGGGATCAACAAGTTCGTTCTGGAATTTTCCAATGTCAGGCTATGTCCCAGTGTTGTCTTCGGCAACCTCATCGTGCTTGCGAAACGACTCAGGGAGAGAAAGGGGGGCGTTGCCATCGCCGCTCCATCGCCCCAGGTGAGCAAGGCTGCCAGGATTACAGGGCTTGAAAAGTGTGTCCCCAGTTTTGATTCCGTCGATGAAGCAATTCGGGTAATGGAGAAAAAAGGAGTTGATTATGGGACCGACGTTCACTGAATTGCTGAAGGATCTCAGGAGTGAAGAGGAATCTGATCGACGCTATGCAGTCGAGGATCTCGGTGATTTGGGGGATCCCGCCGCGATACCGGTTCTGGTCAAGGCTCTGGAAGACGAAGCGGTTGCCGTAAGGGAAGCGGCTGCAGATTCCCTGATTGCCATAGGAGGAAAAGAGGTCTGTGAACAAGTGCTTCCACTTCTCTCATCTGATGACGCCCGCATACGGAATTATGCGACAGAAATCCTCGAACAGGTCGGGGCGGAGGCCGTGGAGGGCCTGATTCGGTTATTGGGTGATTCCTCTCCTGATGTGAGAAAGTTTTCACTGGATGTTCTCGGGAAAATCGGCGAATTGAGCGAAATCAGGGCCATCAAGGATATCGGTTCACTCCTGGATGACGAGAATGTCAACGTGGCCTCGGCCGCGGCAGAGGCCCTGGGCCGGATCGGAGATCCTTCAGCCGTTCCCGTACTTGTAAAACATCTGAGCGGTGAACCCTGGCTTCAATGCAATATCCTCAGCGCTCTCTCGCAGATAGGGGGGGAGGAGGTCAGGAAGGTCTTTCTGGGCATCGACCCCGAACGCTTGGCTCCGGAAGCGCGCTATTATTATGACATGGCAAAGCATATGTTCGATACGGATCGGGTTTGAATCGGGAGAGAATGCAATGCGGGGAAACGATGAAATCACGTGGAGCGATCTGTGCAAGGTGAGAGATCTCATATTCAAGGAGACCGGAATCTATTACGAATCAAAGAAAGAAGACTACCTCAAGGCGCGTGTGCTCAAAAGGACGAAAGAGACCGGAGCAAGGACTTTTCAGGAGTACTACCACAACCTGGTTTTCGGGCGTAAAGACGGAGAGGTCCTCTCCCTCATCGAAGAATTGACGGTTAACGAAACATACTTTTTCAGGGATTTCCCCCAACTCCAAGGATTTGCCGAAGTGGTGCTTCCAATATATCTTGAAAAGAAACGTTCAGCCGGGCAATTCACCCTCAAGATCTGGTCCGCTGCATGTTCAACGGGCGAGGAACCCTATACCCTCTCGATTATCCTCCGCGAGATGATAGAAGATTATGACCTGTGGGATCTCCGGATCGATGCCACGGACATCGACCGCCGCGTCCTCCGGCAGGCGCGGCTGGGCTTATACGGAGACAGGTCCATGAAAGACACCCCGGTACCTTACAGAACGAAATATTTTCAAAAGACATCAGATGGATGGCGGATCCTCCCGTCTGTTAAAAAGTGTGTAACCTTTGAACAACTCAACCTCGCCGATCGTTCCATCATGCGCCGGAAAAAAGGGTACGATTTCATCTTCTGCCGAAATGTCTTGATCTATTTCAATGACGTATCCAGAAAGAGAGTGGTGGCTAATCTCTATGATGCACTCTTGCCCGGTGGTTACATATTCCTGGGACATTCCGAGTCGATCGGCAGGATCACCGCGGCCTTTGTGCTCGAGAGGATGGGGGATTTTCTCTGTTACCGTAAACCGTGAAATATTTAGGGAGAATAGAATGTCAAAAAAAATCTTGATCGTGGATGATTCGGAGATCGTCCTGAACCTTCACTGCTTTATTCTGGAAGGGTCAGGGTACCGTTGCACCCGGGCGAATAACGGTTTTACGGCCCTTGAAATCCTGATGAAAGAGCCCTTCGATCTGGTGATAACCGACATCAACATGCCCAGGATGGACGGTTATGAACTAACCAGGAGAATACGGAACATCGAGGAATACTCAGATGTCCCGATAATAATAATTTCTACGGAAGAAGAAGCCAGGGATAAAATGAAGGGAATGGAAGCCGGCGCAAATGTATACATTGTAAAACCAGCCCAGCCGGAGGTCCTCATCACAAACGTGAAAATGCTGCTTTCTGAATAACTAAAAGAGGTGCTTGAGATGTTTCCTGCCAATTCTCCTGAAGATGCAACACTTCTTTTGGAATTCATCGCCGAATCCCTTGAACATCTCGAAGGGATCGATAATGAACTCCTTCAGTATGAAAATGATCCTGACAACAAAGAACTCATCGACTCCATTTTCCGGGCGATTCACTCAATCAAAGGTACTTCGGCTTTTCTCGGATTAAAAGATATCAATGGCTTGGCCCACAGGCTCGAAACCCTTTTAGACATGCTGAGAAACGGACAAAGGAATCTTGATGAAGACATTATGGAGGTCCTTCTCTCGGGATTCGATCTTGTAAGGGCCCTTATCGAGGAACTGAATCAAAAGATCGACCAGCAGATTGAGTCAGAGGTGGAGCCGAACGATCGGCGTATCGAAAACCTCCTTTCCTCATTAAGCGCCTATATCGACGAACCCGATCCGGAAGATGCCAAGGACGAGCAGTCCAAGAGAAAAAGGGCAAAACCGGGCCCTACAGGTAGAGATGACGGTTACAAGATAACCGAAAAAATGATCGAAGAATTCAAGGTGGAGGCCTTTGAGCATCTGGAGGTTTGCAATGACGCCCTTATCGCTCTTGACAAGCAGCGAGACAGCCGTGATGCCGTAAACAGCCTTTTCAGAGCCATTCACAGCGTCAAAGGAACATCGTCCTACCTTGGACTTGAGAACATCTCCGGCCTCTCACACGCTTTTGAAGGTCTTCTTGAGTTTCTGCGCAGGAGAAAAGAATTCCGTGTGGCTGACGCCCTGCTTGATATTTTCTTCGAGACTGTGGACGCCCTAAGGGCCATGGTGGAGGACCTTGATGATGAAAAAGCCAAAGAAGCCGGCAGGAAACTTTTAGAATCCCTTATTCACGAAAAGGAAAAGATCCAGGAAAGCGGCGGGGAAGACTTGCTTTCGGAAGAAGAATCTGTATCTTCCACCGACCCGAACGCCATCTTCCTGGATGCAGCTTCTCAGCATCTTCAGACCATCAAGGCATGCCTCAGCAAACTTTGTGAAAATAACTCTCCCGACAACAGCGTGTTGGACATGCTTTTCCGGGCCGTTCACTCTTTGAAAAGCAGTTCGAACTACATGGGAATTGATGAGATCGCAAGGGATGCAGGACTTATTGAAGATCTTTTGAACGATGTACGGCAGGGAACCCAGCCGATCGGCCCGGCACTTACTGATCTTACCGGTGATCTAATTGAATCCATTGAAAAAAACCTGACCTGCATCAACGAGGATCAGGAGAGGGAGGACGCTCACCAAGAGACCAACGACTCAACCGTAAGCAAAGCGAATGATGTCGTCGAACCGCCTAAACAGATCCCGGAGTCAAAATCATCCCGGGGAAAAAGTTCAGCTTCATTATCAACCGCATCAGCTTCCATATCCCCCCCAAAGACCATGAGGATCGATCAGCGGCTCCTGGATGTATTCATGAATCTTGTAGGAGAATTGATAGTGGCACGGAACGGATTGAGCCACGTGGCCAGGCTGTTGAATCAGGATTCAGTGCATATTCGAGAGGTGTCAAAAGATCTCCAGAAGGCTGCACAGACCATAACCAGGATCTCCAATGAAATGCAGCGAAACGTCATGGAGATGCGGATGGTTCCAATCCGTAATGTGTTCCAGAGGTTTCCAAGGATCGTGAGAGACCTTACCAGGAAGACCGACAAAAAGGTCAACCTGATTCTGCAAGGCGAAGAGACCGAAATCGACAAGGGGATCGCGGAAGACATCGGGGATCCGTTGGTCCATATTATCCGAAACGCTGTGGATCACGGTATTGAAAAACCCGATGAGAGGACAAAGGCCGGAAAACCCGAGAACGGCACTATTATCCTCAGGGCTTCCCATGAAGGGAACCTCATCGTTATCGAAGTCATTGATGATGGGGCCGGGATCAACCCGGACGTGATCCTGAAGAAGGCACTGGAAAAGGGGCTCATTACAACCGAACAGGCCGAGAAGATGGGTCGTGAGGATGTGTTTAACCTGATTTTCCTTCCCGGGTTCAGTACGGCCGGTAAGATCACCGATGTTTCGGGCCGGGGAGTTGGGATGGATGTGGTCAGGGCCAACCTGACGAAACTGAAGGGTAATGTGCGGGTGATGTCGGATCCCGGCAACGGGACTCACATCCGCCTGGAGGTCCCCCTGACCCTGGCCCTTATTGAGGCCATGCTCGTGGGGGTGGGAGGGGAGACTTACGCGGTTCCCGTTGAATCCATCAAGGAGACGGTGAAAATAAAACGATCCGAGATAAAGTCTTTGATGAATCGGAAGGTTTTTTCCCACCGGGGAGAAGTAATCGGGGTGGAAATGCTTTCCCGTCTTCTTGGTTGCTCGTTGGATCGGCAACAGGAAAAAAACGGCAATGAAGTGCCGATTCTTATCCTGAACACCGGAAACGAACGTCTTGGGATAGCGGTGGATGGGCTTTACCGGAAAGAAGAGATCGTAATCAAGCCCCTGGCTGATTATCTGACCGGCATACCCGGATTGGCAGGGGCTTCCATACTTGGTGACGGACGGACGGTCCTGATCCTTGAACCCGGGGATCTTCTCGCCATGGCTACACGGAACTAAGCCTGTAATCAGAAGACAATGGACCGCCTGGGGGCGGTTGAGACAAGGGGCTGTAATATGAGTGATGGGAAACCCATGATCCGAAAACCGGATGATCCTGAAACCCTGTCCCATTCAAAGGGGCCGGGGACGGTTCTGGTGGTGGATGATTCGGAAGTTGTGCGGATGATGATTTCCCATACCCTGCGGATCGATCGTTATCGAGTCCTGGAGGCGTCCGATGGAATCCGGGGTATGGAGTCGGCACTCCGGTATCGTCCAGATGTGGTCATCAGCGATATCATCATGCCTGAAATGGATGGTCTTGAGCTGTGTCGACGAATCAGGAGCAACACGTGGACCCGGGATATCTTTTTCATCATTCTCACGGCCCTCGAAGATCGCGAGGCCAGGGTACAGGGCCTTGCCGCAGGATGCGATGAATATCTTCAAAAGCCTGTTATGCCCTATGAATTACGCCTGCGACTCCGTAATGCAATGCGGCTTAAGAAGGTACAGAGGGACCTGAACGAACGGAATGAGCGTCTTTACAAGGCGCTGAAGAGGCTCAGGGAACAGCAGGAAGAGATCGAATTGGCCATTGAAGAGGCCAGAAGAACCTATGTCAACCTTATGCCCCGGTCTGTGGAACAATGGGGAGGGTTCACGATCGAGTTCATGGTGGAAGCATCCGAAAGGGCTGCAGGTGACCACATTGATGTCCTTGATCTCGGGAACTCGAAGAAGGGGCTTATTCTGGCTGATGTTTCAGGACACGGTATTCCGGCGGCCTTTGTAACGGGGATGGTGCATGCACGCCTCCACGCCCAGTGGGATGCGGACATGGATATCGCTACGTTTCTGAAACAACTAAACGCATATCTATACGCGCACACTCTTCCGGAAACCTACCTGACCCTATTTATAGGGATTCTCGATACGCGTTCCGGGGATCTGGATTATGTCCTTGCCGCCCATCCGGAGCCGGTATTGTGCCGGAAGGAGGGAGGGATTCAGTTTCTCCCGGAATCCACCACCCATGCCCTCGGCATATTCCCTGAAATCTCCTGCGATATTTCAAGCTTGAAGATAGAGAGGGGTGATGCCCTTTACGTCTATTCGGACGGGTTGAGCGAGGGATTTTCCATGCCGGGAAAGGCAGGTGTCTCTATGGACCGGCTGGTTATGGAACACTACCTGGAGCATCCCGGGGCGGGCTTGAGATGGTTTCTGGATCGCCTGGTTCGTCATAACCGGGGAAGATCTCCTGATGATGACCTGTCGATCCTCTTGATCAGGAGGGAGGGGCAAGGTGATGAAATGCAAAGTGATGGTAGTAGATGACGAGCAGGGAGTGCGGTCGTGGATATCTCACCTGCTTCGGTCCAAAGGGTGCGAAGTCCTGGAGGCCGCGGGTTTTAAAGATGCCCTGGGAGTATTGGAGCGGGAGGATGTTGATGTCTTGGTCACGGATATCAGGATGCCTGATGGATCGGGGCTCGAATTGTGCAAATTCGTCAAAGAAAAACGGCCCGATACCCGCGTCGCAGTGATGACAGGGCACCATTCGGAGGAGCAGGCGATTGAGGGGCTGCTCTGCGGCGTGGACTATTACCTGAGGAAGCCCTTTTCAAACGACGATATCCTGGATGCCGTTTCCAGCTTGAAGACCCTTTGCGAGAAGTCGTCAAGCATAGGGATCATGGATACCCGCCCGGGGTGGCACGAGTTTTTTATCACGTCATCAGAGGATTCTCTCATAAAGCTTCAATCCTTTCTCGGGGCTATGCTTAAGGATCGTCTGGACGAAGAGCGTTACTGGGACCTGCACCTTGCGGTCAACGAACTGGGCCGAAACGCAATAGAGTGGGGAAACAAGAATGACGCTGGATCCGTTGTAAAGATTTCTGTGGGTATCCTTGACAATTGCGTGACCATAAAAATAGAGGACAAAGGAGAAGGGTTCGACGTAAAGAGGACCCTTGAGGGGATCGGCAAAGGGTCCCTGGAGGAGCGAGAAGAAGAGCGAATAGCCCAAGATCTAAGGCCGGGAGGCATGGGTATTCACCTGATCAAAGAGACGGCCGACAGACTTGTCTTCAATGAGAAGGGGAATCTGGCGATCCTGTCTTTTCGTCTGGGAGGTTGAATCATGGAACCCTTGTCCCTTCAAGAACTCGCTGAAAATATCCGCTGCGCTCCCTCGTTCCCATCACCTCCATCCATCGTGATCTCCGCCCGTAGACTTATCAATGATCCAAACAGCACTATCAAGCAGATAGCAACCCTGATCGAAAGTGATCCTGCAGTCGCGGGGAGAATACTGCGGGTGGCCAATTCCGCCCTTTACGGGTTGAGCAGAAAGGTATCAAGTATCGAAACAGCCTTGGTTGTCCTAGGCATCCGGACGACTTACCAGATCATCCAGGCGGTCGGGGTCGCATCGTCCTTTTCCGGTCGCCTGGATCCCGGGTTTATTCAAAGGCTCACACGTCATTCGGTCCTTGTGGCCACGACCTGTTCCCTGATCGCAGAGGGTGTGGGAATTCGGTCGGACGGTGAGATTTACACAGCGGGGCTTCTCCATGATATGGGACATGCAGTAATACAAGCAGCGGCTCCGGCACACGGCGCTTTCCTGATGACGCGCGGGGACCCCCTGGAAATGGATTGCAAAATGGAGCAGAGACTTATCGGGGTTGATCATTGCGGGGCCGGAGGCCTGCTTGTAGAGACCTGGAGTCTGCCTGAGACATTGGGACAATGCATGGAGAGCCATCACCAACCTCTTGAGGAAGATACCAAGCCTTCCATTCAGGGCGTTGTACGTCTGGGAGTGTATCTTTCAGAGTGGTTTCAACAAACGAAGAAAAGGGAAATCCCGGTTATTCCGGAAGACCATTTCGCGTCCGGAGTATCGGTTGGAGAAATTTTCCAGAGTCTTGAAGAACGCATGGAAGAAGTTGTTGAAATGGGCAAAGTCTTAAGTTAGTGCCCATCCATAAATGGCCCTTTTCCCTAATCTTACGCCTTCGTTATGGCTACGGCGTGATGTCGCCCCGTAGCCGAAGGCGAAGACGGGTATTTTGGGGGACCACGGGTTTACCCGTGGGGCTCCATAGGAAGAAAAGATCCGGAGAATTTTTTTTGACACATAAGCTCCAAGAACCTTCCTCACGGTTGCCGATACAGTGGCTTGTAAGGGTTCACGGCAGACTGGCGGTTTAAAGAGGCTGTTTAGAAACTGCTGCGCTTGCTGTTTTTTTCAACAGCCTCTTAATGTGAAAGCGGACGATATCAGGGGAGAGTGAAGAATGAGCGATAAGATTTGCAGGGAAATGGAGCAAAAAATAGAAGAGATGGAGCAGAAGATACTTCGCCTGAAACAAG
>JAFDEE010000066.1 GCA_019310525.1 Deltaproteobacteria bacterium
TATAGATAATCCGGGCAAATTTATCCGTTACACCAAAATGTATACAATTGACGGGATACTGAACGGACGCCTGGATATTACACTCGATGCCCTGAACCACTTGATCCTCCCCGTCATAACGTCCGTACTGGTACTGGTGGCCATGGTTGTCCGGGTCATGCGATCCACCATGATAGAAGAAATCACTAAGGAGTATGTAATTACTGCCCTGGCGAAGGGTGCGGATTATCGAACCGTTTACTACAAACACGCCCGCAAGAATGCCATGATACCGGTAGTCACCATTTCCGGTTTGATTGTTGCATTTTTACTTCAGGGAAATATAGAAGTAGAAGTAATATTCAACAGGCAAGGCCTGGGGTGGTGGATAGCCAACTCCGCCATTCAGTTGGACTTGCCCGCCTTGATGGGGATGATAATCCTTATAGCAGTATTTTTTGTGATAATAAATTTGGTCGTCGATATTATATGTGCGAAGATCGACCCGCGGATACGATTGGACTAGATGTTGATCCTGTGATCAGATGCTGATTTATGGGTTAGGTAAATAGTGTCCATCCATAAATAGGCAATTTTATTCAAGGTCAAGGAAGGCGAAGATTTTAACCACAGGAATACATTGAAGTATTTCGAGGATTAAAATCTGAGCCTGACGCAGCTTTAATCAATGACTGATCCCAAAATAAAAGAAAAAATGGAAGCAAACTATCCCCGGCTAAAGGAATTTAAATTTCTGATGCGCCGGATTTTCAGAAATCCGTCGGCAGTGTTTGGGAGCATTTTGCTTCTCCTGTTTATTGCGGTAGCGGTCGGCGCTCCGTATCTGGCCAAGCCGGAATACAAAGACAATCCGTATAAAATACCTCATCACGGATTTTCGATGACCCCAAAACCACCGAGCAAGAAAAATATTTTCGGAACAACCTCCGGGCAATATGACATTTATTACGGCGTGGTCTGGGGAACCCGCACAATGTTCAAGGTGGTGGGAGTGGTCATCATATGCAGTTTGATTATCGGAATTATTATCGGGACCCTTGCCGGATATTTTGGAGGGATTGTAGATGAGATACTGATGAGGATTACAGATGTATTTTTCACCATTCCCGGTCTGGTGCTTGCCTTGGCAATTGTTGTGGCATTTGGCCGGGGAATCGATAAGATCATGATCGCATTGATCATCGTACGATGGCGGAATTATGCCCGTGTCATGCGTTCCGGCATATTAACATTAAGAGAACTCGATTATGTTCAAGCCGCTAAGGTCATGGGTGTATCGAATGTTAAAATTATGATCCGTCATATCATACCCAATGCCATATATCCTGTTATGGCGCTGGCTTTTCTGGATATTGGGAACATTGTCCTGGCAGCTGCCTTTTTTGCATTTCTTGGACTGGGAGAAGCACAGAATTTTGCGGATTGGGGTCAGATGGTGGCGCTGGCGCGAAATTACATTGTCGGTCCTCCGAGTGATCCTCTCAGATACTGGTATACCGTCGTATTCCCAGGCGCGAGTATCGTCTTGTTTGTATTGGGATTTAACATGATCGGTGATGCGTTGCGGGATGCTTTGGATCCAAAGATGCGCCGGCGGTAACAAAAAGCAACATAACCCAAATTATATTATGTTAACGCCTCTGTATGCGTTTTGTGTGCCACAATAGATCCGATTTTGGCCCATTTTAGGGGCCCGTCGTCCAGAGAGACCTTTGAAAATGTTCAATATTGTTCAAGTGCAAGCCTCAGGCCCGAGGGGTTTACGCCTCGGAGGGTAAGGGGGAAATTTAATCCACCCTGCTTAGGATGCCAAGGGGGCAGGCATCCATGTATCGAAGTATTTCGAGGGTTAAAATTTATCCGCACTCCGTTTGGACTCCCCGCCATTCGGGCGGGTTCCCGGTTTGAGCCTGCCTGTTTGATCCTGAATCCAAGTACATAGCCCCGGTCTTTTTCCTTGACAGATCAGGACCTTTCTCATACAGTTCCTTTCGGTCGAGCTTCATGTGATTGACTTTGAGGGAACTGTATATGCCGGATATTTCTGTAAAACTGCTTCAATATGCAATCGCCCAGTCAGGCCGACTCAGGATAGATCATATCGGTTCAGGCGTGGGAGTAATCTTATACAGTGCGGCCCAAAAAACCGGGGCCGGCCTTCACATCCTCGCTCCCAAGTCAGGGAAGCTTACGGCCAAGAGTCCGGTCATGTATGCCAATACGGCCATCCCTTACATCCTTGATCAACTCAGGGGAAAGGGCGTGAACCCTCCTTTCTCCGTTGCCATCGCCGGTGGGGCTACTCTCCTGGGCAAGGGAGCGGCGATAAATTCGGGTCAAAACGTGGTTGAGGCGGTCAAGGATGCTCTTAAGAAAGCGAACCTCGGAGTGAAGATCGAGCAGACCGGTGGGAACAGGGTGCGCAGTATGATCCTGGATATCGACGCCGGAAAGATCAAGATCGCCTAACTGGTGTCCATCCATAAATGAGAAAATTTGTGCAAGGTCAAGGAAGGCGAAAATTTTAACCGCAGGAATACATTGAAGTATTTTGAGGATTAAAATTTGAGCCTGACCTGTCTGCCGAATGGCAGATAGGTCCGGCACAGGCAGGCGCAGAGATTGCGGAAATTGGCCATTTATGGATGGACACTAACTGGTTGTTGAAAAACCTGACAAGCACGGTAGTTTTTCAACAGCCGACAAAAAGGGGCCGCGGATATTTCCATAAGGAGGCGGAAAGGTAAATGAAAATCGTATGCCCCCATTGCAGTAAGGCTTACAGGCTCCAGAAAGAGCGCCTACCCAAGAAACGGCACTTTGCTATACCATGCCCCAATTGCAAAGAGCCGATATCAGTCGACCTGAATTTCCTGGATGGGGAGGGTTCTATTGAAGCCGCATCCGTTTCCTCCAAGGGAGAAGAGGTAACCGGTGAGGCCTTGAAGGCCTTGATTCTGAAAAGTGTCAGGGATCTCCCCCCTATGCCCCAGACGATACTGAAGGCCCAGGAGATTATGAGGGATGCTAATTACAGTTTCGAGGCCCTTTCGAAGGTCCTTGAAACAGACCAGGCCCTGGCGGCGAAGGTACTCAAGATGGCCAATTCACCCTTTTATGGCCTCATGGGAAAGGTTTCATCCCTCCAACATGCCTCGGTTGTGCTGGGCCAAAAGACCTTGGAAGAACTTATCACCATGGCCGGGGCATCGGATCTTCTTGGGGGCAGGCTTGAGGGCTATGAGCTGGATTCCGGCGACCTGTGGGTTCACAGTATGGGAGTCGCATTTGCTTCCAAGCTTATTGCAATTAGAAAACAGCCCGCCCTGGAAAACGATGCCTTTGCAGCAGGCTTGATCCATGACGCGGGAAAACTCGCCCTGGATCCTTATATCCTGGAACGGAAACAGGCGTTCAAAGCAGTCACCGAGGATAGTGGCGAGAGTTTCACTGTGGCGGAGAAAAGGATCCTGGGTTTCGATCACGCTGAGCTCGCACTGGAACTATGTAAGCATTGGAATGTCCCGGAACCGTTGCGTATCGCTATAGGATGCCACCACAATCCGGAGTCGTCCGATGGCAACATCTTGGCCTATATTGTCCATCTGGCCGATGCCGTGGCTATGATGAGTGGAATGGGGGCTGGGCTGGACGGGATGCAGTATTCATTGAGCGAACAGGCCCTTGATACTCTCGGTTTTACCGAAGATGAAATCAACGAAATCATGGCCGAGGCGGTTCAATCGGTGCAGGGCCTTACTGAGGAGACGCAATGAAACACGGAAACATCGTTTCCCCTGCCCGGGCATGGAATCGGGTACCCGGGCATGAAGCAAGGGCTTTATTCGCCTTCACCAGGATATCCTGTAGCTTATGCTGCAGGAAGGAATGGCAGGTCGACCCCATAGGAATTCCGTTCATGAGACCCCGCTGCTTGCAGGGTTGGGCTTCATTACCTGGTGTCCATCCATAAACAGGCGATTTTATCCAAGGTCAAAGGAGGCGGAAATTTTAATCCCCCCCCCTGGAGATACAAGTGGGACAAGCATCCATACATTGGGGTATTTCGAGGATTAAAATTTGTCTGCCCGGTAGCAACGATTCCCACCTTACGGGTAGGTCCCTGGTTTGGGCTTGACCTGAGAGAATGGAAAAAGAGCCGTTTATGGAGGGGCGCTTCCTGCCGGATTAATCTAATACAAAAAGAGGACGTCAAAACCATGCCGAAGTCGCGCATCAGCGGGATAGGCTCTTCTGTCCCGAAGAAAATAATTTCCAACAAGGATCTTGAAAAGATAGTCGATACTTCTGATGAATGGATCACCCGGCGTACCGGAATTCGGGAACGTCGGATCGCATGCCCGGAAGAAAACGAAAGTACATGGGAACTCGCCACACGCGCCTCCATCAAGGCGATGGATATGGCCGGAGTGAAACCAGATGATCTGGAGATGATCATCATGGGCACGGTCACTCCTGATCGGCAGTTACCCGCGGCATCCTGTATGGTCCAGACTGCTTTGAAAGCCCGGAACGCGGCCGCATTCGATGTGTCCGCGGGCTGCTCGGGTTTTCTCTATGCCCTTAGCATGGCGGATAACGCCATTCGTGCCGGTACCTGTAAAAACGTCCTGGTGATCGGTGCCGAGCGACTTTCAAGCATTGTGAACTGGGAGGACAGAAACACTTGTGTGCTCCTGGCGGATGGGGCCGGAGCCGTGGTGATCACCCCCTCCTCGAACGGTAAGGGTGTGCTCACATCCCAGTTGAAATCCGACGGCAAGTACTGGGACCTTCTTTATGCCTCTTACGGGAATCACAACCACGTTCCGGATATTCTGGGCGATGTCAAAAGTAAACCGTTCTTCCTGAAGATGGAGGGGAATCGGCTTTACAAGAAGGCCATTTCCTGCATGGCCGCAGTAACCCGGGATGCGCTCGCCGAGACAGGGCTGGCGTGCCAGGATATCGACGTTGTTATTCCTCACCAGGCCAATATTCGGATTATGCGTGGATTGGCGAAGTCCCTCGGGATCCCTATGGAAAAGGTATATTCCAACATTCACCGTTACGGGAACACTTCATCGGCCACTATTCCCATTGCCATGGACGAGGCCTATCAGGAAGGTTTTTTGAAGCGCGGACAGAATGTATTGCTGGTAAGTTTTGGTGCGGGATTGACCTGGGGGGCTTCCATCCTGAAGTGGGATCTATGATTCCCTGACTGAATGGAGGTTCCGCCCGGCCGCCTTTCAGAGACAGGATGGGATAGGAGAGTGAAATCCAGGGCGGACGGACGTAACGCTCGTTCCTCTAAAGGGTGGACCTAAGGGGGCATACTTATTCCTCATCCTTTTTCCCTGTATTGATACCAAGCTCGGTGATCTTCGCCAACAGGGTGTTTCGGTGGATCCCAAGGATTTCCGCCGCCCTTTTCCGGTTGTTTCCCACGTGCTCAAGGACATCGGAGATATACTCATATTCGAAATGACTCACGGCCTTTTTGAGGGGAAGGTGCTTCAAGGGCCTTTTGTCGGTGTGGAAATTAGCGAGTTCCTTGAAATGAATGACCGAGTTCTTGGAAATCGTGAAGGCCCGCTCGACAAGGTTCTGGAGTTCCCTCACATTGCCCGGCCAGTCATATTCAGTCAGGGCCTTTACGGCGGCCTTGGAAAACCTCTTGGGCGGTTTCCCTGTCCGCTTGGCATTAAGCTCCAGGAAATGGTCCAGGAGGAGAGGAATGTCTTTTTTTCTTTTTCGCAAGGGAGGGAGTGTGATGGGAAACACATTCAAGCGGTAGTAAAGATCTTCCCTGAACTTCCCTTGTGAAATGAGGTCGCCCACATCTTTGTTGGTAGCAGCCAGGAACCTTACGTCTATCTTGATGACCTTGGTGGTTCCCAGCTTCTGGAATTCTTTTTCCTGGATGACCCGCAGCAGCTTAGCTTGCATGTTGATGTCCAAGGTATCGATATCATCAAGGAAAACCGTCCCCTTGTCAGCGATCTCCAGCTTGCCCATCGTAGTTTGGGTAGCCCCGGTGAAGGCGCCCTTTCTGTGGCCGAACAGTTCGCTTTCCATGAGGGAAGAAGGGATAGCGGCGCAATTGATGACCACGAAGGGTTGATCCTTTCTGGGGCTGAGGTTGTGGATCGCCCTGGCGATGAGTTCCTTTCCCGTGCCGCTTTCTCCGTAAATAAACACGGCCCCTTCGCTCCCGGCAATGGTGGAGACAAGATCGAACACCTCCTTCATCTTTTCGTCCTGTCCTATGATAGCCTCAAAAGGATGATACCGCTCAAGTTCATTGCGGAGGTAAGTCACTTCCTTTAAGAGTTTGTGCTTTTCCAAGGCCCTATGGATGCAGTTCAGCACGTCTTCCACTACAAAGGGCTTCACGAGGTATTCATAAGCACCCAGCTTGATTGCTTGAACGGCCGTTTTGATTTCCTTGACTGCCGTGACCATGATGACCTCCGCGTTAGGATCGATGGATTTGAAACGATCCAGGAGATCCAGGCCACTTGCATCCGGCAGGAGGATGTCCAAAAGAATCAAATCGATATTGCTTTTTATGAAGGTGTCGAGGGCCTCTTTGGCTGTGGCCGCGAAAAGGACATGATAGGTGTCTTTAAGGACCATCCTGAAGGATTCGCGGATCCCGCGTTCGTCGTCCACGACGAGAATGGTGGCTTTTCGGTTGATCATTTTCCGTAAGCGTCTTTGTTTGAAGGTGTGCCGGAGACTGGGGATTTGAAACGATGGAAAATCCTGCCTGATTGAGGAGTTCCATCCCAGGACCAGATGCTACCTTGTCGTATTATGATCATATTCATGGAATCTCGTCAAGAAATGTCGTTTAAGCGATCCGCTGCACAATAAAATGTGCATCCAGAATGGAATTTTTGAGGGTTCCACTTGAACCCATCGAAGAGCAGGACACTCTCAATGTTAACTCGGAATATTTTTAATAATTATTTGCATTTCTAACAGTTTGAAATTTAATAAATTTTGCCGTGTTTAAATATGCCTCACCCGACTTTCCTGTCAAGGCGATCGTAAGCCCCCTCTTTTCTCCGCCGTGGCACGGGAATTGAGTAATTCATTAGACAAATGGAGAGATGACAAACCTCCCGGCCTGCCTCTGAGACACTGAGAAATGTTTTTCCGGAAGAAACCCGGATCTCAGACCCGTTCAATCCGATTTTGACCGGAAATTTCCTCACAGGATGAGGAAGATGAAGATGGGCCGTTTAAAGTTAAGCACATTCCTCCAGATGAGGGTGAATGTCTTCCTTTATTTGACTTTTGGGTGGAAGACTGCGAAACTCATCCTGTTTTTCCTAGGAAAACTGTACTTTTTCTTCCATAAGAAAGAGAAGAAGCGGATCATCGGCGCTGCATCTAGTGCCCTTTTGCCCGACGGGAGCGGGAGGATCCCAAGGAGACTTGCCAAGGAGATCTTTAACGGTATCCTGTCCCATTACTACGAAAAGATGTTCATCGCCTTCGAGACCCCTGAAAAAGCGGCGCATTTTCTGAACAGGCATGTACAGAAAGATGATTTGGCCATTCTTCACAGGAAATTGCTTGCAGGGAAAGGGGTGATAATCGTAACAGGGCATTACGGCGCCATCGAGTACATCCCTTGCCTGCTCGCGGTCAATGATTTCCCGGTTACCATGATCGCACGTTTCAATTCCCGTAAGTTGAGAGACAAGGTACATGCTCAGGCGGTGCATTACGGGATCAAATTAATCGACGTCACCGAGGAGGGAAACGTTGTCAAAAGAGCAATCGGGGAGTTGAGACTGAACCGCGTCCTGATCACTGAATGTGATGAAATTGAGGAATGGCGTCCTTCCCGAAAGGAAAAGATCAGTTTCCTTGGAAGGATGACGGGACTGGACAGAACCATCAATGTAATCCATCGGAGGAGCGGGGCCGAGGTTCTTTTCGGGGTGATCCATCGATACGACCTGAACCATTACGCGCTCAGGATGTACTCATACGAAAAGATGGCCGAGATTTTGGGTCATCTGGAGCATCGTTCAGTGGGTGAGACAGTGTTGAAATTCCTCGAACTCTGTATCCTTTCAAATCCCGATCAGTGGTACCAGTGGAAGGAATACGCTATGATGGCCGCACCTCTTTCGAAGGGAGGCACCGGGCACATTCCCCGGAGGCCTGGTATGCCGTGTGAAGGCCCGGTGCCGGGCTATGCCTTGCCGTGACACTCCCCCATTTGCCTGGATATCGTGGAGACTTTTCATGGAAACCCCATTGATACTACTGATGGAGCCCCTGTCAAAAAACATAGGAATGTATGTTCCCGCCTATCCGCTTCCTCTGGTGGAGATAGCAAGTTACGTGAAAAGGCTTTATCCGGAATCCCGGATCCGGATCCTGTCTTTGCCTGTTGATTATGGCCTGCCACTTACACGAGAGGGCAAGGAACTCATATATGACGAAGTCCTCCGGGACCTGGACGGTTTAAATCCCGCATGTATCGGGATTTCCTGCACTGCCATCGCCCAGGCCCAAGAGGTTATCGACCTGTGCGATCGTATCAAGGAGGCGGACCCCGACGCCTTCTTGTTTGTGGGTGGGTACTTCCCCACTCTTTACTACGAAGAAATGCTATCCAGGACATCGTCTATCGATCTCGTTGTTCGCGGCGAGGGAGAGATTCCTCTGGCCGGTATCGTGAAAGCCTTTGAAAGGGGGCGGGACCCACGAAAGGATGATATCCCCAACCTGGTCTGGAAAGAGGAGGGGAAACTTCTTTTCAGCAAAGACCTGGTACGCTTTGACCCCAAAAAAAAGCCCCCTCTGGACCCGAGCCCCCTGAAGTCTCTCTCGGACTATGATCTCCTGCCCTATGCCTTCAGCAGGGGGTGTACCTTTCGATGTACTTTCTGCATGGAGTCTTACATGAGACCAGGTTGGAGGGAGGTTCCGGAAAAGGTCGTGAAGGAAGACCTCGCCATGCTTTCCAGGGAGAGCCGCGCCCGGATGATACTGGTCAGTGACGCCCTTTTCAAGTCAATCGATCTTCTTCCCTTTGTTCAGTCCTTGGGAATGAAGGTCAACTTCGAGACGAGGGGCGATATAATGGACCCCTCGGCTTTTCCCAAGATCGCGGGGGCCTGCGGCTCGCTGGCCATCGGTTTGGAATCCGCGAGTTTCGATACACTGAAGTGGATGAACAAGGTCCGGAACCGGGAGCATTACGAGCATTACATTAATAATACCCGTGCCATCTTCAGACAGGCCGCTGAACATGAAATTCCGATCATGGTTTTCATGATCGCCGGATTTCCAGGGGACGGGGAAGAAGACCTGGAGGAGACCCTTCGTTTTGCTGAAGAACTCGCTGAATATGGCGGACCGGGAGGACACGTTTTCAAGATAGGTGAATGCAGGGTCTATCCCAAGACCAGGCTCCACCAATTGGCATCGTCAATGTCCGATGTGATCTTTGACGATCAAGGGGTTTTCGGGGATAATGTTGTAAGGCGACCTTCCAGAGGTCTGGATTTCGACAAGGTGCTTTCCTATATGCAGAAGATTTATCAGTTGTCCAGGATAACCCCCCTGCTTCAGGAAAGTCTGTGGACCTTGATGCCCTTTTTCAGATTTCCACCCGAGGTCTTTGCTGATGAAACGGTGCCGGGATCCTGTTTTCGTGACAAGGGTAGAACGGTCCTTCGGGCCAAGATGGAAAGCCTTTCGGAGTTTCGCCGCATTGCTCCAGCACTCGCCGGCAAGTATGAGGGATTGATGTCTGGGCCAAGGAGCACCCGAAATTTGCCCCTCTGAGGGGTTCCGGATGGGAGGCCTCTTTGGAATGGAGAAAGAACTCAATTGCATCAATTCAAAGGCCATCTTCGATTATGTAAGGGCCCATAACAAGGGGGATGTCTCTGGCTTGTTGGGTGACCTCGATCCTGAAATCGACGATCTACCTGATCCTGAAGCCTTCTTGACCGATCCGAACAACTGGATTTCCTGCACAGTGGGGGCCAAGCTATATGAACGGGCCCGACGGATCCTGAAGGATGAGAGGGCGGCATTCAAAATAGCAAAGTTCGCTGTTGAGACGACCACCCTGGGTTATACCCAGGGAATCATCGTCAAGACCTTCTGGTCGACGAAAAAAGGCCTCAAAAATCTGAGAAAGATCAACGAGAAGTGGAACAGGAATAAACGAATCGAACTCGTTCACTTGAAGAAGCGGGAGGCCGTGATCAGGCTCCACTGGTATCCAGAGATGGGTTCGACAAAGGATTTTTGCCTGATGAATCAAGGATCTTACAGGTATATGCCACGGGTCTGGGGCGCGAGACCCCTGAATCTCGAAGAGACCTGCTGCTTCTTTGAGGGCGGCCCATATTGCGAATATCGTCTTACGTGGTCGGCGAGAAATCGGTTTCATGAAATCCTCTCCAGGTTTTTCACCACCAAGTCCGTCCTCATGGATACCATCAAGGAGATGGAAGAGGACAAGAAGGTTATTGAGGAGAAGTATGAGGAGGTCAATCGCCTCAATCTCGAGCTGAATCAAAAGATCAAGCAGCTCACCGCCATCCAGGAGACCGGTAAGGCCATCCTTTCGATCCTGGACCTGGAAGAGCTTCTTGAGGTGATCATGAACATCCTCTCAAATGTCTGTAAAATCAACCGGGCCATCATAATGCTTGTGAATCCCAAAGAGAGGTGCCTCGAGTATCTATATGGGGCGGGCTTTGAGGGGGAGGTGCCTGAAGCGATCAAGAATTACAAGGTTCCTTTGGACAGGCTTAGTAATACCCTGGCAAGGGTCGCCAGTGTCGGAAGGTCGGAATATATTCCGGAAGTGCGGAATTCGCGCCTGAGGAAGGGTAATATCCTTTTGACTTACGGGAATCCGGAGTCCGTTTACGTAGTGCCCCTTATTACGCGTTCAAGGGTCATCGGGGTGATCGCAACGGATGCCGTTGAAAAGGGAGGGGTTCCGGAGGCTACCCGTGAGACTCTGGAAATTTTTGCTCCCCAGATTGCGATCGCAATTGAAAACGCCAAGCTGTACCGGCGATTGAGCAAGCAGATGGAGGAACTCAGGCGTTCCCACGCCCTGTTGAGCCGGGCCGAAAAGTTTTCTTTCCTCGGCAACCTTTCAGCAAGGCTTGCCCATGAAATAAAGAATCCCATGACGGCCATCGGGACCTTTATCCAAATGCTTCCCCATAAGTACGACGACGAGGAGTTCCGAAACAATTTTTATAATATCGCCCTGGAAGAAACGGCCAGGGTAAACAACCTGATCACGGAACTCCTGGATCTCGTCAAGACCCATGAACCTCACTTCCAGTTGGAGGATCTCCATGATCTAATAAACCGGATGATCCTGTTGGTCTCCCCACAGAGCAATGCAAAGAAGATAAAGGTTTCCACTTTCTTTGATCCAGAGGTCGGGAGAATATGGATGGATTCGGAGAAAATGAAACAAGTTATTTTGAACCTCTTGTCCAACGCAGTGGAGTTCACACCGGAAGGAGGAAAGATTGATGTTACGACCCTGAAGACCCGTGATGGCCGATCCTCCGAAATAGTCCGCATAGAGATTCGGGACACGGGGATCGGCATCCCCCCGGAGAACTTAGAGAAGGTTTTCGATCCCTATTTCACAACCAAACACAAGAGCAGTATCCACAATGGAACGGGATTGGGTCTCTTTATCGCCCATAAGAATATGGAGGATCACAAAGGAAGCATCGAGGTGGACAGCAAGGTAAATGAAGGAACCGTGTTCACCCTGAGTCTCCCTCAAAATCCCTCCATGTCTTCTTCCACTCTGCCCCCGGGGAGGAATCATGAGGCTGGATTCTGTAAAGATCTATAGTCTTTCTCTCCCATTCTCCATCCCTTTCTCCCATGCCTTGAAGCACAGGTTTTCCGCAAACAACATTGCCGTTGAAGTGTCCGCTGGAAAAGGGGAGTTGAGGGGATACGGCGAAGGAGCTCCGAGGCCTTACGTGACGGGCGAGTCCCAGGGAAGTGCTTTGATCGATGCCGGCCGCCTGGTGAATCGTCCCTCCTTTCCCTGGAACCTGGAAGAGCCGGGGCAGATCTGGGACTATATCGACAGCCTGCCTCCAGGAAAGATCCACCATTCCACCACCTGCGCCATCGAGACGGCCCTCTTGGATATCCTCGCCCGAAGCCGGGAGAAGTCGATCAACGACTTTTTTTCAAAGGATTTCTATACCGGGAATGTGGTTTACGGGTCTGCCATACCCTTAGGTGACGGAAAAGTCGTCAAGGAGTTCGGGCGCAGGATCCGGGAGTTGGGGATCAATCGGGTGAAACTCAAACTTGGACGGAATATCGAGGAAAGTCGCTCCGCCCTCAAGGCTATCTCCATGGTCTTCGGAAACGATTATGACCTCAAGATCGACGTAAATATGGCCTGGAACCGTGAGCAAACCATGGCCCACCTGCCGCTCCTCCAGGCCTTCAGGGTCAGCGTCCTTGAACAACCCCTGGTCCCCTGCGACCCGGATATCAATCTCTTGGCCCCGGCAATAAGGGAGGCGGGTATCCAGTTGATGGCGGATGAATCGGTTTGCACTCTCGGTGAATTAGAGCGTGTGATGGAAGAAGGCCATTACAGAATGGTAAACATCCGGTTATCCAAGTGCGGAGGGTTTAGAAAATGCCTTGAAATGATTGAATATCTCCGTTCCGGTGGTACAGCCTTCCAGATCGGCTGCCACCTTGGAGAATCGGGAATCCTGTCGGCGGCAGGAAGGGCGTTGAGCCTCCTCTGTGGGGATGCCCGTTATCACGACGGCTCTTACGATGCCTTCCTTTTAAGGGAGAATGTTACGGATCAACCCGTGTCCTTCGGGAAGGGAGGAATCGCGGAGCCCTTGAAGGGGCCCGGCCTGGGGGTAGAAATCGACCGGGATCGACTCCTGCGGCTCAGCGGGGGAAGACCCCGCATCACGATCCTGCGGCCCTGAGATCATCCTGGACCCCGGCCTATGTTCTATTCTTCTTCAGGTGATTGGAGGAAGAAAAGGGAGAAGAGGGTGCCGCCGGAACTCAGGCAGTCTTCCCGCCGGGTGCAATGGGGACACGAGGAGATCCTGCCCGGGCATTGATCCCTCGGTCCCGGAATGAAGCGGCATCGGTCGGATATCATCTCTATTTTGAAGCGGAACCTTTCGGCGAAAATTTTTGTTCTCAGAAGATCCGCCCCTTTCCCCCCGGCGTTGAAATCGAACGGTCTCTTCGAAGAGTAGTCCATGGTATCCTGTGTCGCGAAGAAGCCCTCGAAAATTCTTTTGTGATAAGCTTCTGGAATCCCCACCCCGTAATCCCGGATCTTCAAGGCTGCACCATTACCGCGATGCTCAAGGATCACCTCGATTTCTCCTTCATCCGGTGTGTTCTCAATAGCATTTCTTAAAAGACCGTCAAAGGCTTTTTGAAGGGGGTCCCTGGGCATGAATACCGGCGACGGCGTGTCATCAATATGAGTGATTATTTCCAACTCACGGTGGGAAAAGCGGGACCTCAAGAATTCGATTCGTTCCCGGACCATGTCTCCAAGATCTATTTCGGTAGGAGGCATCTCCTTCGGTCCAAAAAGTTTCCGGATTTCTTCCCGTACTTTTTCAATTACATCGTTGGGGCCGATATGTTTGCTGATGAGGGTCTCCAATTCATCCGCACATTGGGAAAGAAGGAAAGAGAGGGTTTGATAAGCGGGAGGGGTTTTTCCTTCCATGATGTCCTGGGCCTCATACTGAATGTCCTTGATCCGGTCGATGTTGCGTTTCATCCGATCGACGTTGGATTTCCATTTTTCTCCGGGTAATTCCTTGAGGGTTCGGACCAGGAGATCCAGGGTGCCCGACAAAATGGCCACAGGGGTTTTCAACTCATGGGAGAGGTGGTTGATGACCTTATCCTTCGCCCGGTTCAGTCCTTTGACCTCTTCATAGGCCTTTTTCAATTCACCCGTAACCCGTGCATTTTCCACCGAAAGGGCCACCGTTCCTGCTATCATATTCATGAGATCGACATCCCGTGGGTCAAAGTCTCCTTTCTTTTTATTGATGGCGCACAGGGCCCCGATGATGCGATCACGTCCTTTCAGGGGTACGAGAAGCAAGTTCCGGGTCTGGTACCCCAGCTTCCGGTCTCTTTCTCTGTGAAGTTCCTGTTCAAGGGAGGTATCGTCGATGACGAGAGGCTTCCCCGTTTTGATGACCCGACCGGCTATGAGTTGATCCATGGAAAAGCGGGTTTCCTTGGCCCTTTTTAATGAATCGGTGGTGTCATAGGCACCACCGAGCACGTATAGTTCCTGCTTTTGCTCGTCAAGGAGCACAACAACGGAACCTTCTGTGTCGATCAACCTTTTCACCTCGCCATTGATGAAGTCCAGAAGTTCTTCAAGGGCCGGATACTCCGGCAGGGCCGTGCTGATCCTCAAGATCGCCTCGTTGATCTTTGCGTTCCTCGTCTCCGCTGTGATATCCCTTAGGATGGCAATAACGCCGGAATCTCCCCCCTTTCCTTCAGAGAAAAAAGTCGCCCGGATGGCCACGTCTAGAGTACGGCCGTCTTTAGTGAGGCGTTTTGTCTCATGGCTGAGTAGAACCTTCTCTTTAAAAAGTCGCCTCATGTTTCGGATGGTCTCTTTCCGTAACTCGGGAGGAATGAAGGGAATCAATTTCCCTTCCAGTTCTGAAAGGGTCCAGCCGAAGGTTTCGGTAAATGCGGGATTCACGTACTTGACTATACCTTCCCTCGTAAGGACCGCGATCGGATAAGGAGCGAAATTGAGGAGGGTAAGAGTCTTTTCCCCTTCTTTAAGTGAAGCCGTTTCGGCCCGACACCGGGAGAGTTCCGCTTCAAGCTCCCGGATTCTATCTAAAAGATTCGCCTCGTTTGATTCGTCGGCCACCATCTGAAGATTCTCCGTGAAACGCCTTTCTAAACAAAGATTCTGGATGTTCTCCTCGCTAAAGTTTCCGTCAAAAAACGGCGGACGGGCCCGCCCGAGGCGGACAAGCCCGCCAAACGACCGGCGGGCAAGCACTGCGGATTTCGGCCCTTCATCTGTCCTGATTCTTCAGGGCTTAAATACGCTGGGCTCCCGGAGAATATCCCGAGCCCCTGCTTTCCGCTGGCTCCGGGGAAGCGTGAATCTAAAAGGCAACCAGTGCCCGTCCAAAAATTAGTGTCCATCCATAAAGCAGGCAATTTTTTCAAGGTCAAGGAAGGCGAAGATTTTAACCATCCCGCTTTAGGATGCCAAGCGGCAGAGGCACCATACATTGAAGTATTTCGAGGATTAAAATCTGAGCCTGACGCCGCTTGTCCGCCGCTGTCTCGCGGACTTGTCACGCCTTAGCCGTAGCGAAGGCGGAAGATTGGGCAAAAGGGCCATTTATGGATGGGCACAAATTAAATTTGGGCACTAGGTAAGCATAGGATGGAACCAAGGAAATCTCAAGGAGCTTTCAAGGGAAAGATCCATAACACGTTTTAAGCAACAGCTATGAGTCTCCATCGATTTTGAGATATGTGAGTTGCTTACCTGCCCAGCCTGTTAAAACAAAAGGAAAAAGCCTTGCATTATCAAGGATTTCTTGCTAAAAAGATCTAATTTTGGTTAAAGTTACTCAATTCAGTCAAGTTGGGTAGTGGGCCTCTTTCACCCGGGGAGAAAAATTGGAGGCCCACAGGAGCTCGGGTTCGCCCTTTTTCACCAAGGTGGTTTTCCAGGTCTCAACCAATCGGCATGATGGGTCCCCAGCGGCCTCGTTTGGTGGATTGTACCGTGAATCGATGTGAAAGGAAGTCCCGTCGGTCTGGAATGGCTTTTGTGGGTAAAGGCTTATGAACGGGCTGCGCTTTTCCTTTAAAACGGATCCAGGAATGATTCCCGGCAAGGGAGATGATTCCTTTTTCTGCGAAAACAACCTGTTCATCGTCGCCGATGGGGTCGGGAGGGAATATCTTGATGATATCGCCCGGGAGATCTCCTTCCGAGTCATTCAGGAGGCCTTTTTCGACGCACTCCACAAGCGCTACTCTCCGACCGACGCCCTCCATATCGCCCTTGAGAAAGCCAATCGTGTCCTTCTGGAGGAGGGACGGCGGATCGGGAAGAGGATTCTCGCCTCTGTCAGCGTGGCCTATGTGCGGGACAACATCGTCTATTTCACCCATCTGGGAGATACACGGATCTATTGCCTCCAGAGGGGGGAGATCCTTCAACTCACACGGGACCACGTCATGGTTGAGGAAGATGTTCAGTCCGAGTCTCAGCAACGTCCCCCCCGGAAAAGGCGGGCCATCACAGAGGCCCTTGGACTTCGAGAAGACCCTCCCATTGAGGTAAAGAAATTCGCACTCCACCAGAGAGATCTGATACTTATGGCGACGGAAGCCTTTACTAGCCGCCTGTCCAACATGCAGATCCTGAAGACCTCCCGGAAATCCAGCAGTGTGAAAAAGCTTACCGACAGATTACTTTCAGAAGCCAGGAGGATCGACAGAGAACACCGAATGACCGTGGGAGTGCTGGGGCTTGAGCAAGGGTCTTCCCTGAGGATAAAGATCCCGGCCGCCATAACGGTTTTATTGATTCTCGCCTTTACATCCATGGTGATCTGGAACCTGTACTGGAGCAAGGAGGCGTCCCGGGAATTGGAGATCCCAAAAATAAAGGAAGCACGGAAACCCCCGGAAGCGCTTCCGCCTGAGGTCCGGAAAAACCCTGTTCCTCCCGAGTCAAAGCCAAGAAAGGCATCTCCTGCCCCGAAAAACCCGGAGCCGGTGAAAGAGGAGAAGAAGAAAAAAAATCTTCCCCTGAAAGAGATCCAGGATTTTATCACGGCGTGGAGCGATGCCTGGGAGAAAAGCGCCGGGGCCCAAGGCGACATGGAGACATACATGTCCTTTTACTCAGAGAAATTTGCTTCCGGACGTTTTCGAAAATCCACTTGGAAGAAGGACAAGGCTCGAAAAAACAGGAAAAAGCGATGGATTAGCGTGGAAACCAATGACATCAAGATAATGGATGCCCGGGGAAGCGGGAGGGTCCGGGTCCGGTTCAACCAGGTTTACAAGTCATCCAATTATTCCGTGAAGTCCAGGAAGGAACTGCTCCTGGTAAAGGAAGACGAAGGATGGAAGATCCTCTCCGAGAGGACCTACTGAAGCGGCTTTAATGCCCGCACACCCAGGTCCATTCCCTCATTTCAAAAGCGGACCTTATGGAATCACCCCTGTTAGCAGGGAGAGCCTCAATCCTCCATGAAGGATCGGGTGGACGCGCAGCGGGAAGGGGACCTTGTAAAGGAGATGCCTTCTTGGGACGATGAGAGCAAGTTTCCAGTGCCGGAAGTCCTTTTGCAGTTTTTTACAGACTTCCAGGAAAAGGGTGTCACTCTCCTTTCTCTTCCCCATCCGAAGGCCGTAAGGAGGATTGATGGCCAGAAACCCGGGGGAACCGCCGGAAATCGTGCCCGGGTTAAGGTCAAAGAAATCGGCCCTCAACACCTTTACTGTGCCTTCCAGCCGGCTCACCCTGAGGGATTCTTCGAGCAAGGTGCAGCTCCTTTTGTCGAATGCAGGCCAGCTCATGAAGGCGAATTCCCGGTACCAACCCGGGGGGATATTACGGGCCAGGAGGGCAGCTTCAAGGGCGAAGGTCCCGGACCCGCACATGGGGTCAAGAAAGGGCACCGTTCCATCATACCCGGCATGGAGCAGGGCAGCCGCTGCAATGGTTTCCCGAAGGGGGGCCTTGGCCTTATGGGGCTTGATCCCTCGTTGATGAAGAAGCGTCCCGCTGCTGTCCAGGGACAGGGTGAACACGTCGTCTTGGGCCCTGACGAAGATGCCGGCGGTCCGGGAATCCGGGGCGGCCTCGGTGGAGCTGATTCCTTGCGTGGCAAGGCGGCCTTTGATGGCCGCCAGGACGCATCCTTCCACGGCTCCCGAGTGGTAAAGCCGGGAGTGCTTTGTGGTGACGTGGATCTCCAGTCTTTGAGCAGGGTTGAGGAGGAGTTCCCAGGGAATTTCAGCTGTCTTTTTCCTGAGGGAACTGAAGTGCATAGCCTTGAAACGCCCGATCCGCATGAGGATCCGCTGGGCGGTTCGTAATTTCAGATTGGCGAGGTAGCATCCTTCGAGGCGGGCCTTGAATTCAACGCCGCCTGGAAGGACGTTCCTTTCATGAGATGGATCCCCCAAAAAGGAGAGTTCCATGTCGACAAGGGGTTCGAACCCTGGAATGGTGGCGGCGAAAAAGGTCTGTTTCCGGCCGATGACATGCCGCTTGATCCTTTTCTCAAAAGGATGCTGAAAGGTCTTTGATGGATCCAAGACGGACCTCCAACAGGGGGGTGTTCAATAGTCTGTTAAACAATGTTCTCGAAAGATAAACCTAAATAAAAGGTCTCATCAAAATTTTGAAACGCTCAGTTTAGGATAAAGAAATTGCACATCCGACACAGGATGGCAACCGGGAAAGCGCTGTTGATCCTGAAGGAGGAGGAAAGAAGATTATGCGATTCGTGGTATTGGGAACAGGCCTGGTTGGAAACGCCATCGTTCGGGATCTGGCGGGAGACCCCGGGAACGAGGTCCTAGCAGTCGATCGGCACCAAGCGGCTCTGGATAACCTGGGGGCCCTTGAGAGAGTCGAAAAGGTCTGTGCGGACATCCAGGAACCGGGTCTGGCCGCCTCTCTGCTCAACCACGCTGACGTAGTAGTCAGCGCCGTTCCAGGATGCCTGGGATTTGAAACCCTGAGTGAGATTCTCTCGGTGGGAAAACCGGTGGTGGATATCTCTTTTTTCCCGGAGGACCCCTTCCAACTGGATGGTTTGGCCCGGGAGAAAGGTGTCACCGCGGTAGTGGATTGTGGGGTCGCCCCGGGACTTTGCAATATCCTGGCGGGATATGTGGAGAGTCTCTTGGACCATGTTGACCGATATGTCTGTTACGTGGGAGGGTTGCCGAAACGCCGGGAATGGCCCTTTGAATACAAGGCTGTGTTTTCCCCGGCGGACGTGCTGGAGGAATATACGAGGCCCGTGCACCTCCTTGAGTATGGTCAGGAGGTGGTTCGTCCAGCCCTCTCGGAGGTTGAATTGCTCGACTTCCCAGGGATCGGTACCCTGGAAGCCTTCAATACCGATGGGTTGAGGACCCTTCGAAAGACGATCCGGGCGCCCTTCATGACGGAAAAGACCCTTCGTTATCCAGGCCATGCCCGCTTGATCAGCGTCCTTAAAAAAGGCGGCTTTTTCAGGACCACGCCCGTTGATGTGAACGGCTGTTCCGTCATTCCCATGGAGCTGACAGCCGCGCTCCTCCGGGAAAAGTGGAGACTTGAGCCCGGGGAGGAGGATTTGACCGTCATGAAGGTCATCCTGGAGGGCCGAAAAGGGGCCAAGGGTTACCGTTATACTTTCGATCTCCTGGATACCTATGACCAGGAGACCCAGACCACTTCCATGGCGCGCACCACGGGTTACACCTGCGCCATTGTCGCACGCTGGATCGCCGATGGTTTTTACCAAGGAAGAGGGATCTGCCCCCCGGAATACCTCGGTCGTCACAGGCCCAGTTACGAGAACCTCCTCCGGGAATACGAGAAACGTCACATCATAATCGAGGAAACCGTCGAGGAATTTGATTTTTCCGCTATTTCGCCCGACCCCGGGAGTCGGTCGTAAGGATAAAGAGAACCAGTTCCAGTGAAGTGTCCGAAGTGCCGTCATGCCATCCCCGAGGGGAGAGAGAAATGCCTTTATTGCGGGTGCTCCGTTTCAGGAAATAACCCTGAAAGATCATCCGGGGTCGGGATTGAGAAGGTTTCAGGTGAGTCCGGCCTCTATGCACAAACCGGGAAGGTACAGGGGATCCAGGAAGACCTTGAATCGATCGAAGCCCTTCTGTTTCGGCAACTGGAGCGCTCGGGAAGCAAGCGAAGGACCCCCTTGAGCAAGGGGCTTCAAGTGGCCATTTTTTTCCTGTCCATGTTGCTGGGCGGGCTTATTGTTTGGTTTTTTCAATAATAGCCATGGAGTTAATGCCTTCAATCCTGGAAAAGGATCGCTGGTGGGAATGGGAGATGAAATCGTCGGCTTCTATGAATGCGAAGAGGGTTCCAGGCCCTACAATTTTTGATTCAGAGGGTCTTTTAGGTCGGCGATTCGGCATAGTATTTTTCGCAGATCCATGCAAGGAAAAGGAAGAGGACACAAATCGTGCATGCAATGAGGTTTTCCCCTGGTTCGGGGGAAAAGAAAAGCCAGAACCCCTTTCCCTTGATCAGGGAGGGGAAACTTGAGACGCAGAATGGAACTAAAAAGAATCTGAATACCTGCCACTTGTTTTTCGCTGACAAGATCTTCCCTATAGATCCAAATCCATTGATATTGAGGGCGAAACCCACCAGGATCGCAATTCCGGTAGAGCGGGACCAAAGTTCCAAGTCCAGTTCAAAATAGGTACATACAAAATAGAGATACCAGAGGAAATAACACCACAGAATCTTCATGCCATAATGGAGATTGGCCAAGTATCGGAACATCTTGCTTCTCCCAAGGATTCTCCAATAAAAAGCTCCACGCCTGTTTTCTGTTTCCCCAAAGTGCCTCCAGGAACGTTAGGTGTCCTTTTCAGAGGTCACCCTGTGGCGAGTTTTATGCGATAGGGGCATATCTTCGCTTGAGAGAACAGGGAAACGAAAAGGCTCTTTTGAAAAAAGAGTCTTTTTACACCTATGGGTTCGATAGGTCAATGGTTTCATGGGTGATGTTTTCCCCTTTATCAGCCCTGAAAGGAGATATGCGTCAAAATACCGTCACCTTTGACAACATGGGGGACATTATTGCCCCTTATATGGGGTTTTTGGAGGACCGGTGATCATTGTTAACTAATCCAACTTTCAAAGGAATTCATCATTCATTTTATGGCATTTTTATTGCAGCCATCTTAAGTTCGTTAAATCTTTATGCTATCAGCGGTTCGGTGCCCTTTTACTCATACCTTGCTTTTCAGATGGGAGGATTTCATGGGAAAATTGAAGCTGAGGGCGAAGTTGGTAATAGGCGCGGTGGCTATGGTGGTTTTCATCCTGCTTGTATCCACGGCCATCGTCACCTTCACCGTCATAAGGCAGAATAAGGAAGTGGCAAGGAAGTCGATAAAGAACACCTTCAAGATTATTCTGAGTGATCTTTCAAGGCAGGAAAAGGGTGTCCTTCATCTTGTGGAGGGCATGGCTTCCAACCCCCGAATCGGTGGAAATATCGAATTCATCCGGGAGTATAAAAAGAAAAAAGCCAAGGGGTACACCAAGGACCTCATCCGGAAGTTGAATCGGGACATGATCCTCGGCCTATACTCCCAGGGGCAGGCAAACGATATCGTTCAGGCTTGCGTTTACGACAAAGAGGGGGATCTTACGGCCTTTGTGGAATTCAGGAAGGGAAGGGTAATACTGGGTTATCCCGTGCAAATGGAAAAAAAGAGGGTTTATAGGATCGCTTCCATCTCCCCTGGAGCCCGCCTTTCCTCTAAGGACTGGAAGATTGCGGATGCATTGCCCATTCGAGAGCTTTTCCAGATAGGCGTTCTCCGAGACCTGGGGCGACCCATGGTCACTTATGAAAAGAGTGAAGGCTCCCTTTTTCTTTGCTCCTATGCCCCCATACTTGACAAGGTTTCAACGAAGAAGGGGGAGGGAGACTCGTCCCATCCGGTCGGTATCGTTGCGGTGGGCCGGAAATTGAGCGGAGAATTCGCCCGAATGATTTCAGGTTTCACGGACGTGGATGTCAATATTTTTACGGGGAACAAGCTGAGCGCAGGCACCCTTCCAGCCTATAATACATTGAGAGAGGAATCTTACGGGAGAGAATCGGAGAGATTTTCTTTGAACGGGACGGAGGTTTTCCTGGGTAATGTGAAGGTCGGGAAAAACCAATATCTCCGGGGGATCCTTCCCCTTGGGGCCGGGGCCGTCGCGGCCCTGTATTCTTACGACATAGTATGGTCCAATACCTGGCAGATGATCCGCAGACTTGTACTGATCGCTTTGATTTGTATTTTAGTGACTCTTCCCTGTGCGATCCTGTTTTCTGAGTCCGTGGCCAGACCGGTTCGAAGGATTCTGGAGTCCCTCCTCCTGGGCTCCGACCGGGTGGCTTCCGCAAGCAGGGAAATCACCACAAACAGCCAGGCATTGGCCACGGATTCTTCCATGCAGGCCTCTTCGCTTGAGGAAACCTCTTCCTCTCTTGAGGAGATGAGTTCCATGACACGGAAGAACGCCGATCATTCCCTTGAAGCGGACCGCCTCTCCAAGGAAAGCATCGAGAACCTGAAAACGGCCAATCATTCGATGAAGTCTCTCATGAGCACGATGGAGGAAACTTCCTCTGCCAGCAAGGACGTGGGCAAAATCATCAAAACCATTGATGAGATCGCCTTTCAGACCAACTTGCTGGCCTTGAATGCAGCCGTGGAGGCGGCCCGGGCAGGAGAGGCCGGAGCAGGCTTTGCAGTGGTGGCCGATGAAGTCCGCAACCTTGCACTTCGTTCCGCCAAGGCCTCAAAAGATACACAGAGACTTGTCGAGGGTATCGTGGCCAAGATTGGGGCAGGGTCGGAGCTCGTAAGGGAGACGGACGACAGGTACCGGGAGGTGGCGTTAAGCGTTCAAAAGGTTACGGAATTGGTGGCACAGATATCATCCGGAACCAGGGAACAGGCCCAGGGCATCGAGCAGATCAACAAAGCGGTCCAGGAAATGGACGAAGCGATCCAGCGGAATGCCGCCAGAGCGGAAGAGAGCGCCTCTTCAAGCACTGAAATGCAGGCAGAAGCGGAAAATATGAAAGAAATGGTCGAAAAACTGGCTGAAATCATTGTAGGACGAAAAGGGGAAAGCAGCGGAGAGGTTCTATCCCTCTCAAACCCCCGCCTTAGCAATGGCCAGAGCAATGGACCCGCTGAGACTATTGAGGAGGAGTAAGTCGTCTTTCCTGAACCCGTACGGCACATTGATCGTATCAACATATAGTGCCCCCCGAACCACCGAATCGCTGATCAGAGGTACGCACAGCACCGACCCGATCTTCAGGGTACTGTCCTTGTCCAGGATATCCTCCACGTTTTCGAAGGCCGTGTTAGACATCCTCACGGCTTTTCCATCCCCTTTTACCCTCTCGACAATCGAACGGCTGAATGTGATCGGGAAATTTACGGAGCCTTTTCTCGACTTGCTGAAAGTCTGAGTGATTTCGCCGGGGTTCCCGTTTTTTTGTTCGAAGATGAGAATGGAGGATCGGTGTATCCGAGGGAGGGCGTCCATGACGTGTTCCAGGATCCTGTCGAGAAGATCGGGAAGATCCCACCTTCCTTTCAGAAGTTCCGATACCCGGCATACAAGTTCCAGGTTCGCTCCTGTCCTGGATCGGCGTTCATTTTCGCGAAATCCGGTGGAAGTCCCCGCATCCGGGACGCGTTTCGGTGTCAGTTTCTTCTCGATGGGTTTTCTGGGAGGGAAATTGGTGATTTGAAGTGTGGTTTTGCCGATGGATATAATATCACCCTCGTCCACCTCGAATCCTTCACCGGGAGGAATCCTTTCTCCGTTGATGAGTGTGCCGTTCGTGCTCTTAAGATCTTCCACAAAATACTTCTTTCCGATCCGAAAGATCTTGATCTGTTTTCGGGAAACCGCCCCGTCGATAATCTGGATATCATTCTTGGAGGATCTCCCGATAAACACGGTCTCAGTTACTATACTGAAGGTTTGGCCTTTCATGTTGCCTTCAAGAACCACGATCTCAGGCATGACAGGCTCTCCCTCTTTCCCTTTTCGCCGAATCAAGGCGATTTCCCTTGGATTCGAAAGAATCGGACGTATTCTAGCATACGCATTCCGATTATCAAGCGGTAAGTTTTCATTTGTCTCCGCCAGGGTGCCCTGTGGCCGGTCCAGGTAAGAATGCCGGGGGGAAGCGCGACGAATAGGGATCCCTTGCTCGGCGGTTCTTAGTCGCTTGACGCCGAAGTTTTCAGGAGAACCCGACCCGTTGCCCGTGGGCCTTCCCAAACTCCGGATTGTAAGAGCCTGTGTGTAGGAAAAACTCAAGGACAGTGGAATGATCGACTAGGAAGGGGAAATGCAGCCCTGGGGCCCTTCATTGTTTGAGTTTTTCATAGACCGCGCATCCCTGCTCATACCCCAGATTGCAGGCTTGTTTGGCATCTTCCAGGGCCTTTGCCCGCTCGCCAGTCCTGTAAAGACACTCCCCCCGCTGGTAATAGGTCCATCCGTTTTGAGGCTTGAGTTCGATCGATTTGTTCAGATAACGTATGGCCCGTTCGTATTCTCCCCTTTGGGCGTAGAGCCAGCCCAGATTGTCGTAGGCAGGAGAATAAGAGGCGTTCAGCCGAACGGTTCTTTCAAAGTCCCGGATGGCCTCCTCCCCTTTCCCCATCTGGATCTTCAAGCGTCCGCGCCAGTAAAATACCTGGTACCTTTCCGGATCCAGCCGTGCTGCCTGATCATATTCCCTGAGGGCCTCCTCCAGGCGTTTTTCCCTAAAAAGTCGGTGTCCTCGGAGAAGGTGTTCTTTGTATGGAGATATACTCTCGTTGGAACTGGAGTGGCTGACCTTTCTTGCGGTCCGGGTGGACGAAGATACCAGGAGGACCTTGTTCCTTCCTTTCGGGTCATTGCAATAGGCGGAGACCACCCGCCAGGATCCCTGGATTTTCGCCAACCGGACATGGACGGTGGTGGATCCGCTGTTTCCCTTGACTCCGATGGAGAATCGGGCACGGCCCCTCCCCCGCTTCTCTTCATAGGATCCTTCGGGGAGGAATCCGAAGGATGGATTGCTCCCCACAATCTTCCGGACCTCCCTGTTACCTTTGATAAACGTTTTGGCCGTTCTGTAGGCCTCTGAATTGTGGATCCCGAAGAGGAAGAGAAACACGGCGGCGGCCACTACCAGGGAAAAGATTGCGGCGGTACCGATCCCGGCGATTTTCAAGACGCGCCTTACCTCGGGCGCCTTACGAACCGGGGAAGAAACATCCAGGGGTTCGAAGGATTCCTTTTCTGGTTCTTCCTCGGGGAGATAGCCGCAGGTCTGGCATCCTTCCGGAGAGAACCGATCAGCGCCGCACCGGGGGCACTGGTGGCTTTTTTCATCTCCTGAAAAGGGCTCCTCCCTCCGGACATCGAAGCCTTCGATCGCGACCAGAGGGACACCGCACCGTTTGCAGTTTTCGGGAATCCCCGTTTTCCTCACACCCTTGTCCCGAGTGCTGTATGTCTTGTTGCACAGGGGGCAGATCCGTTCCATTCCTACCTCCCGCTGAGATGTTTACCTTTTACTGATCAAGGTTCCCTGTATGACTTCGACCGGCAACCCTCTTGTAATCCCGGGTCATATCAACTGTTGTCCTGGTAAAGAAACCGGGCGATTTCCCCGGCGATCTCACAGGCCAGGAAATAGCCCCAGAAAGTTTTCCCGGCCAAAATGGGATGCCGTTGCCCTGCCATATCGATGGCCTCGACGAAAATTTCGTGGCCTTCCTCCTTATGCGGTGCGGCATAACAGGCCAACCGGTGAAACCTTGGAATCTCCATGTCTTCCTCGCCCTGGGCCTCGAGGTATTCAAGTTTGTCGAAGAGTCGGAGTTCAGTCAGGTAGACAACAGCAGCCCTGCAGGTTTCGCCGTAAGTGGCCATGCGGGCGAATCGGGATTCGCCATCCGCCTCTGGAATCCATTTTTCTATCTCAAATTTCATCACGATTTTCCTCGTAAAGACACCAGGTTGCGCGCCGGTCGCCCCCTCCTTCGTTCCGAATGAAGTCAAAGATGGTTGCTTTACCACCGCACCGTGTCAATTTCAAAAATTTAATCGGACAGGAGAGGGAATCCCTTGATTCCTTTTCCCCTTCTCCGTCCGTTTTCCATTTTTCGTTGTACCTAAATAAAACGATCTCATTAAAATTTTGAAACGCTCAGTTTAGGTTGTAGTCTTCAGGGTTGCGGTCGAGGGCCTATACATCGGGAGGGAACAATCAGGAGATGTGGTTGGATACTTTCGGGCGGGATCAGGCATTTCTGCTGCCGTATTTTTCAAAGTGAATCTTCTGGTAATCCAGGCTCTCTTTTGGATGCGGGTCCTTTTTTTCCCCTGGATAGCCCAGGGCCACGATGGATTCCACCTCAAAGCCGTCTGGGAGTCCCAGCAGTTCAGCCACATAGGCCTTCGAAGTGGTGTTTGGGTCATGCATCCTCTCGCGGATTTGGATCCAGCATCCTCCCAGACCGAGGGATTCCGCCGCCAGCAGAATGTATATCGACGCAATGGAGGCGTCTTCGATCCATACATCGCAACGGGAGGGATCGGCGCATACCACGACGGCCGCCGGCGCATTCTTTAAAAAGGCCGATCCGTGGGGTTTGGCCTCAGCGAGTTTGGCAAGAAGTTCCCGGTTCCTTACAAGGATGAACTCCCATGGTTTGCGGTCCATGGAGGAGGGGGAGCGAAGCGCTGCTTCCAGGATCCTGTCCAATTTTTCCTGTTCGACGTCCTTGTCCTGGAACTTCCTGATACTCCTTCTTTTGCTGGCAAGGTCAAGAAACATGGGAGATCTCCATCTCTGGTGGTTCATAGAAAGGCACCCATCCGAGCAGGGCCCGGTGAAATAAGGGCAGGATTCCACTTCTCTCAAGCGGCACCTTTGACACCCTTTTTCGCCCAATCTCCTGAAGGGTCTGAATACCGCGTCATGATGGCCGCGAAAAACACCTCGTGCCCAATATGGGATGATAGGCAAACGTGGGGACGGTGTCAACAGAGAGCCCATTGGAGATTATAATCCCCTCGTTTTTGTTTCAACAGCCGGGTTAAAGGTTTGTATGACTTGAATTTTGTGTAAACGATCGTGAATCCAGATTATGCATTACAAATTTTGAAAGAAGTTATTTATTGAATGATTATAGACTGCTGGATATCTTTCCGGATCAGATTACATTCACCAAAAAGGTGAAGTCAGAAGACATCGAATTTATTCAAAATTTGTCACCCTTCGGGATTGCCGATTTTGCCGAATCTGCTGCGTTGTAATTGCGGCCTTGTATCTTCGGCAAACTTGCCATTTGCATAATCTGGGTTGAACCCTTTAAAGATTTAAATTACTCTGGATTATGCTCGCCGCCTTTGGTGGGTTAAACTCTTTTGATACCCCGCTGCTTGCAGCGGGGAGCTTCATGGAAAAATGTCAGGGGTATTGAAAATCGTCTCCGGGGGGCAGACCGGTGTCGACCGGGCCGCCCTGGATGTGGCCATAAAACTCGGGATTCCCCATGGAGGTTGGGTTCCCGCGGGAAGACGGGCGGAGGACGGTCGGGTACCCGCCTTCTATCAGCTCAAGGAAACACCCCTCAGTGGCTATCCCGAAAGGACCAGGAGAAACGTGGTGGATTCAGATGGGACCTTGATAATCTCCAGGGGAGGGCTTAAGGGAGGGTCAGCCTTGACCCGGGAACTGGCAAGGCGCAACAAAAGACCGTGGCTTCATGTGGATCTGCAGAGATTCGCCGTTCAAGAGGCTGCAGAACGTATCCAAGAATGGATCCAACAACAGCGGGTGAGAATCCTGAACGTGGCTGGCCCCAGGGCCAGTCAGGATCCGGAGATTTACAATCTCGCCTCCATGGTCCTCATGACCTGTTTTGGCAGGGAGAAAAGGAGTGACAGGGGATCCCGGGCGGGCGGCGGTAAACGACTTTGAGGTAAGAGGTATATCGTTTCGGCGCTTTCTCCGGGCCAGGAACCCTACCCCGGAGCCCCCGGAGCGGGTTTTTTGCGAGGATGCTTTAATGCGACAAGCGGGAAAAAAGTCGAGCAGGGAAAGGATCCCGGGGCGGACTATTGTGAAGTATGCACTTCTTCAGATTCCCGGTACCGTGCTCCTGGTCCTGGTCCTTATTCTCGTTAAACGCTGGGTGCAATACCCGCAATGGCTTTACTATGGAATTATCGGAATCTGGGTGGCCAAGGATATCATCCTTTTTCCCTTCCTTTGGCGGGCCTATGATTCGAGGGGCGGGGAGGTCGGGCACGATATGATCGGCGCCCGTGGAATAGCAGAAGAGAGGCTCGATCCCGAGGGGTACGTACGGGTGCGGGGTGAGCTGTGGAGGGCCCAAGTGCGGAGAAACAGCCCGCCAATAGAAAAGGGCAGCAACGTTCGTGTATGGGAGATTCAAGGGCTCACCCTCCTGGTGGACCTTGAAAGTCCCTCGAGACCCGAGGCTCGGGTCTAAAAGCTCAAAAGGAGTGCAGGAGAGGATCCCTGCGTACTGTTTTTCCCTTGCCCGGTGCTATTGCTATCAAGAAAAAAGATGAGGAAAGGAGAATGAAAGGCGAATTCAACTTCTGGAACCACCATTCACGGAATTATCTGGAGATGGCCTTCCGGGCGGACAGGCATGAAACCCTGGCCAGCCCGGACGGACACGGGTTCAACAAGGGAGTGTGCGGAGATTCGGTGGAAATGTTTGTTACGGTCAAGGAAGGCCGCATTGAAACCGTTACCTTTCGTGTGAACGGTTGTATGAATACGAATGCCTGCGCCAACACGGTTGCACACTTGGCCGAAGGGAAAACCCTGGAAGAGGCCTGGGAGATAACCCCGCAGGATGTCATCGATTTTCTCGAAACCCTGCCCGAGCAGAGTACCCATTGCGCCGAATTGGCTGTCGGGGCCTTTTACCTGGCCCTTAGAAACCTGGAGGAGGGCGATGCCAAGGCCCACGAACTCCATTCCGGAAGCAAAGAAGGCAGTTCCCAGGTATGACTAAAAAGGATCGGTCCCTCTCATCCCGGTTGTCCCTCCTTCGGTGCGAGAACTATCGTTTACCGGAACTGGAGGAAAGGCTGGGGGAAGGGTTTGCCGGTATCGGGTTTGATCGAACGTTCCTGCGGGGCCGTCGGGTGCTCATCAAGCCCAATCTGTTGAGCGCCAGTCCCCCTGAGACCGCCATCGTCACCCACCCGGAGTTTTTCAGGGCCGTATTGCGGTTCGTCAAGAACGGGGGTGGGCGGCCGATCCTGGTGGAGTCCCCCGCATTCCAGCCCTTGAAAAAGGTCCTGGAAAAGACGGGATATGGGCGGGTGCTTGAGGAGGAGGGGTGTGAGGTGGCGGACACGCGGGAGACTTCTACGCTTTTCTATGAAGAGGGCAGGGGCTTTAGGCGGTTCGAATTGCCAAAAGCCCTTTTCGAGGCGGACTTGGTCCTCAACTTGCCCAAGTTCAAGACCCACAGCCTCACCTATATTACGGGCGCCGTCAAGAACCTCTTCGGTTTCATCCATGGTCTCGCGAAATCCCGGTGGCATGTCAGGGCCCCCTCCAGGGAGACCTTTTCCGGCTTTTTGCTGGATCTCTATGAGGCCCTCTTGAATGGATTCGAACATCCAAAGCCCTTTATCCATGTGATGGATGCCGTACTGGCCATGGAAGGAGAGGGACCCGGCCGGAAAGGTCGGCCAAAGAAAGTGGGGGCCATGATCCTGGGAGAAGACGCCTTGGCTGTGGATGCCCTGGCCGTCGAACTGGTGGGCCTGGATCCGCGTAAGGTTCCCATGCTTCTTTTGGGCAGAGAACGGGGCCTGGGCGAGACCCTGCTTGAAAGATATAAATTAACCCATTTAAATCCAGGTGATTTTGAAATCAAGGGTTTCCAACCGAGCAGTTCTGCAAACCGTTTCGACCTGGGCCACTGGCCCACCAATACCAGTTTTTTCAAGAACTTGTTCATTGAAAGGCCGATTCCCTCAGAGCAGCGCTGCACCCTCTGTTACCGGTGCATGGCTATCTGTCCCGCAGAAGCCATTGAAAGGGCGGCAAATGGTGAAGCGGTTCCCCGGTACGACTACGGGAAATGTATTCGTTGCTATTGTTGCATGGAGATTTGCCCGGAGGGCGCTGTTCTTCTCAAACGCGGGCGGCTCCAGTGGGTATTTGGAAGGAGTTGAAAGCCCGGTTTGATTCTCGATGAAAGGATTATCCGGGGGCCCTTGCCATGAAGGAGAGGAAGAATGAACCGATTGCGTCAGGTGGATCCCGAGATCGCGGCGGCCATAGAAGCGGAGGCGGTCGGTCGGGCGGAGACCATCGAACTCAATGCGGCGACCAACCTCCCGGACCCCTCGATCATTGAGGCCCAGGCCAATGTGATGGCCCATAAAACCCTTGAGGGGTATCCCGGAAGGCGTTATCACGGGGGGCACCACAATGTTGATATCATCGAGAACCTGGCCGTGGAACGGGCTAAGCGGCTTTTCGGCGCCGAGTATGCAAACGTCCAGCCCCACTGCGGCACCCATGCCAATCTTGCGGTGTATCTTGCGGTCCTGAATCCGGGGGATGCCATTCTTGGAATGGACCTGACCATGGGGGGGCACCTGTCCCACGGGCACGGTGCCTCATTCAGCGGGAGGTTTTTCAACGCCCACACCTATGGCCTGGACAGGGAAACAGAAGGGATCGACTATGATGGAATGAGGCGGATCGCCCGCGAGGTGCGGCCCCGGATGATCGTTTGCGGTGGGAGTTCTTATCCTCGAATCATTGATTTCAGGCGTTTCCGGGATGTGGCCGACGAAGTCGGCGCTTACCTGCTGGCCGATATCGCCCATGTAGCCGGTCTCGTGGCAGGAGGTGTCTACCCATCCCCTGTGCCCCACGCCGATTTCGTCACCTTCACCGGATACAAGACGCTGAAAGGGGCCAGGGGAGGCGTGGTCCTTTGCAAGAGGAAATATGGGAGCCGAATCGACAGTGCGGTGTTTCCCGGGATCCAGGGTTCCATGCACGTCCATCTCATGGCGGGAAAGGCCGTCACGTTCCGGTTGGCCTCCCTGCCGGATTTCAAGGTTTATGCGGAGCAGGTCGTAAAAAATGCCCAGGCCTTGGCGGGCTGCCTTTCTGAAATGGGATACCGGATCGTCACCGGGGGAACGGACACCCACGTGGTGCTTGTGGATTTGCGCAACCAGGGGATTACCGGGGCCGAAGCGCAGGAGCGGCTCGAAGAGGCGGGGATCATCTGTAACAAGAACAGGATTCCCTTCGATCCACTGGGGGCGGACAGGACCAGCGGCATCCGGCTCGGCACCTCGGCTGTGACTGAAAGAGGTTTTCGGGAAAGCGAGATGACTCTTCTGGCCGAGATGATGGACCGGGCCCTTTCCGGGAAATCCAGGGTTGAAGAGGTCCGGCGGGAGGTCAAAGCACTCTGCCGACATTTCCCCCTTGGGCCAGGAAACTTCCAGAACGAAACGCCGGGTCCGGGAGGCGGATGCTAGGGCGGGAGAGGAGTGACCATGGGTATCGGAGAAACCGGTTGTCCCGTTGGGATCCGGGACAGGCTGATCCAGGAAGAACAGGTTTCGGAAATGATCGATGAGAAAGGGATCAGGTGGCGGAAGGTCTATTTCGGAGGCGGCTCACATTTTAAGAACTGGTTGGAACAGTGCCGGGAACTGGGCGAAGTTCGGGTGGAGGAGGTTCCCTCCGAGGGCTTCAAATGTTTCGAGCAAAGCGGTGAAAAACTCTACCGGATCTGGATGAAGGTGGAGGAAAGGAAAGATGAGCATTGATACTAATGTATGACTGTCCCGCTCGGCAACCTGAGCGGGCCGGAGGTTTGACCTTAAACAAAATTGTACGTTTTTCAAAGGTTTCGTTTTCCTATCCTGTGATATTTCTGTTTTTTTTCATGAAATGCCCTGGATTGCCGATAGATAAGAAAATTGGCAAGGAGGCGGGAAAGCTCCCGTTTCGGTTCGAACAGGGACCCGTTTCATACCGGGGCCGAAAAATGATCCATGCGTTTATGAAAGTGCTGATTCCGCTCATTCAAGCTCCTACTACAGTAATATTTGACCTCTTCTGAGAAGCCTTTTCCCCGCAATATCTTCCACCCGGTTGGGACCGATTCGGCGGGAGATGCCTGCCACTCCTTCAAGCATTTTATCAAGGAGGAACAGGTCATGATTTTTCACCTCTTCAGGAATCTAGGAATAAGGTCCAGGTTGCTGATACCCAATCTCCTCTATCTCGGGCTCTTTTTCGTGGTCGTATATTTTTTCTTCAGTTACAACGGCATGATCCAGGGTCTCTCGGAGGGGCAGAAATTCACCCGCCAGCTCACCGCAAAAATTCGGAACATGGCAGCCGAGACCAAGGCCTATCTTTATGACCGTCTTACCTTTGAGCAACTCAACAAAAATAACTCCAAACTATTGTCCGAGATCAAGGACGAAAATCTCAGAGATGGTCTGGGTAAGATCTGGAAGGAGACGGAAAGGATAGAGGGCCTGAGGGCTGAAAACCGGAAGATCGAATCCGAGATCATGTCCTTGACTGATCTATCAATTAAGCAGTCCAACGGTTTCTTGAAAGGGATCAGTCAAAAACTGGCCGATGAAGAAAAGAGAAACGAGGTTTCGACCCTGGAGAGATTGGTCATTACCGGTGCTACAGTCAATACCTCTGCAAATTACGAACTCAGGCTCCTGTTCAACAAATTAAAGAAAAGCCTTGAGGCCAAGGATAAGATGTTGAGCTTCCTTGACAAGCTCATGGAAAACGTGAAGCAAGACGAGAAGTCTCTGGCAGGGACACCATTTGAACCCTTGGT
>JAFDEE010000067.1 GCA_019310525.1 Deltaproteobacteria bacterium
GAAAGATGTTTTTCACTTGACCCCTTGAACCCTCGACCCCTTGGCCCCTAAGCTTACGGCTTCAGCCGATAGTAGTTTAATCCTCGAAATACTTCAATGTATGGATGCCTGTCCTGCTTGGCATCTCAAGCGGGACGGTAAAAATTTTCGTCTTCCTTGACCTTGAACAAAATCGAACGTTTTTCAAAGGTCTCTCTCCCTGAAGGGCCTTGAGCTGAAAAGGCCGTCATGGTGGCAATCCATGAAGGCCTTCATCCCGAGTTCATCCCGCCGTCACGCTGCCGGTGATCGACCTTTCCCCCGGCCTTTCACAAACCAAAGGATTCGTTCCGAAAGTGGTCTCCTAGGGGTTGTTCTGCTCCTTCCTCGCCTTCAGCATCTCTTCAAGCTCATTCATGAATTCGCTGATGTCCCGGAACTGCCGGTATACCGATGCAAACCGGACATAGGCCACCTCGTCCCAGTCCTTGAGACGGTTGATCACCTTTTCTCCTATCTCCTTGCTCTCGATTTCCTTCTTCCCCAACTCCTGGAAATAGAACTCCAATCCGTCCACGAACTCCTCGATCCGCGTGATACTTATGGGCCTCTTCTGGCAGGCCTTTTTCATCCCTTCGATGATCTTTTCCCTGTTGAAGGGTTCACGCCTCCCATCCTTTTTGACGATCAGGGGCAAGACCTCTTCGAGCTTTTCATAGGTGGTAAACCGCCTCCCGCAGGCAAGACATTCCCGCCGCCTTCTAATGGTCCGGCCGTCCTTGCTCAGTCGAGAATCAATGACCTTGTTGTCGATCTTCGTACAATAGGGGCACCTCATAGATTCAACCTCTCAATCTCAATGCCCGCCTCCGCCATCATCTGATCCGCCAGGGGATCGTTGTAACCTTCCTCGAAATAAACCTTCTTAATGCCCGCGTTGATGATCATCTTGGTGCAGATGACACAGGGCTTGTTGGTGCAATAGAGAGTAGCGCCCTGAATGGAGATGCCGTGATAGGCGGCCTGGACTATGACATTCTGCTCGGCATGGAGGCCCCTGCAAAGTTCATGACGGGTGCCCGAGGGGATCGAGGAATCCTCCCGCAGGCAACCCACCTCCTCGCAGTGCCTCAGACCCGAAGGGGCTCCATTGTACCCAGTGGCCAAGATCCTCTTATCCTTCACCAGGATGGCCCCCACACTGCGCCTGATGCAGGTGGATCTCTTCGCCACCATCTTGGTAATGGCCATGAAGTACTCGGGCCAGGACGGTCTGGTCAATGGAACGTCTCCCTTCCCTGCTTATCTAGTGCCCAGATCTTGATATATGGGAAATCCATCACACAGTTCAGCGACTTCGGACCTTACCTCCCGGATCACCATGTCGTCCGCGGGGGTTTCCAAAATCTTGTGGATCAAACCGGCGATTCGGGCCATCTCCGGCTCCTTCATTCCCCGGGTGGTCAAGGCGGGAGTCCCAAGCCGAATGCCGCTGGTCACCCTGGGTCCCCGTTTGTCAAAGGGCACGGTATTCTTGTTGACCGCTATTCCGGCCCGGCCCAGGGCCTCTTCAGCCTCCCGCCCGGTGAGGCCTTTTTGGCTCAGGTCCACCAGTACGATGTGGTTGTCGGTACCCCCGGTCACCAACGAGTACCCGAGATCCTTTAAGCGCTCCCCCAAGGCCCGGGCGTTCAACACCACTTGTCGCTGGTATTCCTTGAATTCCCGGGTTTGGGCCTCCCCGAAGGCCACAGCTTTGGCGGCGATGACATGCATGAGGGGGCCGCCCTGGATCCCGGGAAATACCCCCTTATCCAAGGTCTCGCCATGTTGCTCCTGGGACAGGATAAAGCCTCCCCGGGGGCCCCTGAGGGTCTTGTGGGTGGTGGAGGTGACAAAATCGGCCAGGCCTACAGGGGAGGGATGGAGTTGAGCGGCCACCAAACCCGCAATATGAGCCATGTCCACCATGAGGTAGGCCCCTACCTCCCGGGCGATTTCTTTGAAGCGAGTAAAATCGATGATACGAGGATAGGCGCTCGCACCCGCTATGATCATCCGCGGGCTGTGTTCCAGGGCGAGATTCCGAACACGGTCATAGTCGATAGTGCCCGTCTCGGGATGGAGCCCGTATGATACGGCCCGGAAAAGTTTTCCTGAAAAACTTACCGGACTCCCGTGGGTCAGATGCCCTCCGTGGCTCAGATCCATGCCCAGGATGGTATCGCCCGGTTTCAGGAACGACAGGTAAACGGCCATGTTGGCCTGGGACCCTGAATGGGGCTGCACGTTGGCATACTCTGCACCGTAAAGCTCCCGGACCCGGTTGATGGCCAAATCTTCCACGATGTCGACGTATTCACAACCCCCGTAGTATCTCCTCTTGGGATACCCCTCGGCGTACTTGTTGGTCATGACGCTGGCCTGGGCCTCGATCACCGCCCTGGAAGCGTAATTCTCGGAGGCGATCAAGACCAGATTGTCTTTCTCACGGTCAAGCTCCGCCTGAATCGCCCGGGCCACTTCCGGGTCTGCCTCTCTCAATATTGTTCCGATCAAGCCACTGCTCCTTGTCCAATCTATCCGCCTGCCTGGATGTAAGGCGGAAAGGCCGCTAAAGTGTTTCAAACCTCGATCTGGTCGATCCTTCTCTTATGGCGCCCACCTTCGAACCTGGTCTTCAGGAAAAGATCCAACATCTCCAGTGCAAGGCCGGGGCCGGTAACCCGGCCGCCCATCACCAGGATATTGGCATCGTTGTGCTGCCGGCACAGGCGGGCCGTGTATAGATCATGGCACAGGGCGGCGCGTACGCCTTTGTACCGGTTCGCAGTGATGGACATACCGATTCCCGTCCCACAGATCAGGAGACCCCTTTCAAATTCCCCCCTCGACACCCCTTGGGCCACTCCGTGGGCGATGGCAGGATAATCCGAGGAATCGTTGCTGAACACGCCGATATCCTTCAGTTCGTACTCTCCCTTCTCCTCCAGAAAATGCCTGCAGACCTCCTTGAGATCAAATCCGCCATGATCCGATCCGATGATTATTCTCATTACCTCCCACCTGTCATTCATGCCCTGAGAGATATCCCGGCACCCCGAACCAGCGCACGCATCCCGGCCCAAAACGATCAAACGGGAGAGCATAAGCCGCACCCCTGAGGGCCTTTACTTCCGGGCTCCGATATTCACCGGGGACTATAATAAATGGGCCTGTGGGTGTCAAACGATATGTGTGTGCGGATTGAACAGGGTTGTGCCGGGAAATCCACTTGGACCCTCCCTTTCCCTGCGGCCGCCTGCGGGGTGGAAGCGAGGTTTTCCTTGACTTCAAATCTTACGGCGATATAACGTTTCTCTCTTTCTCCTCCAGGAGGAAACAACCCAGAAGAAATAAAAACATTCCAATGAAGACAAAGCTTGAAGCCAGCGGCAAAGTCATTTTTGCTCTGACCCTCATCCACTTTTCAGGGGATTTCTTTAGTTCCTTTGTAACGCCCCTCTTGCCCACCCTCGCCCATACCTTCTCTCTCAGTCTGACCCAGGTGGGACTTCTCACAGGAATCAACCGCTTCATGGCCTTTTTGGTTCAACCCTCCGTCGGATACCTCGCCGACAACTACCACACCAGGATTTTTGTACTGGGCGGCCCCTTGATGGCCATCTGTTTCATCCCCCTGATCGGCATCGCGCCGGGGTTTTTCACCTTGATTCTCTTTGTGGCTCTAGGATCGATCGGCTCCTCCATGTTTCATCCCGTCTGCGCCGGAATGGTCTCCACATACGCGGGCCGTCACTTCGGGTTCTCCATGTCTATTTTTAATATGGGCGGCACCCTTGCTTTTGCTGTCGGGCCCCTGTTTATCACCACCTTCGTTCGAAATTACGGCCTCCGTGCTCTCCCCCTGACCATGGTCATCGGACTTGCCATCATGGCGTTGCTGGTGCGCATCGTGCCGACCCCCCAGAGTGAAGGACTCTCAGAACGGGGTTTCATGGGATCATTGAGGGAGGCCTTTGGGAGCGCCTGGAGATATGTGCTCCTGCTCTGGGCCATCATGGTTCTGCGCTCCTATGTAGGCCAGTCCTTTATGACGTTTGTCCCTATCCTGTATACCAAACATGGATATTCCCTCGTGTCCGTGGGGGCCATTGTATCCCTGTTCACCCTTGCCGGGGCCCTCAGCGGACTCCTGGCAGGGCACCTCTCGGACCGTGTGGGATACCGACCCATCTTCCTGGTGGCCCACTTCTTGACCACCCCGTGCCTGTTGCTGTTCCTCCACCCCGCTGGAACCGGCGTCTACTTCGCGGCATTCCTCTCGGGATTCATGGCCCTGGCCACCCTTCCCTTGGGCGTGGCCATGGCCCAGGAACTGGCACCGAAAGGGAAATCCATGGTCTCCAGCCTGATGATGGGGCTCGCCTTTGGAACAGGAGGAATGATGGCCCCCTTGACGGGAAAACTGGCTGACATTTATTCCATTCAGGCAGTCCTCGGAATCCTGGCCTTCATTCCTTTGGCAAGTATCGCCCTTATTCTACTGCTTCCGGGAAGGATCGGCGGGGAAGGGAATGGGGTCGAGACTGGTGGGGCTTCAACAGAGCAGGGAATCGATGGCGGCTGAGAAAACCGTTCCGCTTCAAGAGAAGTGTCTTTCAGGCCCTGGGGCCTTCTTTACGAAATGAAGCAGGATACCTCCAGCAATAAAAAAGACAATGATGGATGCCAGGCTCCACCGTGAAGCGGTACGGCCGATAGCTTCGATCTGTGCGGGAGTCGGAGCTGAAGGCATGAGGATCGCTTTCACCTTGAGACCTATCAGCCCCATGAGGGCCGGCCCCATTATAGCGGAGAACTTGCCCAGCATATTGTAAAACCCGTAAAACTCCGCCCATTGCCCCTTGGGAATCAGCCTGGCGTGATAGGAGCGACTGAGGGCCTGGATACCCCCTTGCACCAGGCCGATCATGACCGCAAGGATATAGAACTCCTCCTGCCTTTCCATGAATACACCCCAACAGGTGATCAAGGCGTAGAAGCCGATGGCCAGGTAGATCGCCTTTCGCACATCCCATTTCTGCCCTAGTTTTCCAAAGACAAGGGTTGCCGGAAACCCTACGAACTGGACGATCAAAAGGGCCGTTATCAAAACCTTTGAATCGAAACCGATGGAAAGGCCGTAGTCTACGGCCATCCGCACAATGGTGTCCACCCCGTCGATGTAGCACCAGTAGGCCAGGAGAAACATCATCACGGGTTTCAAGTGTCTTACCTTCCTGAAGGTGGCGGCTAGCTGACTGAATCCTTGGTAAACCGCCTCCTTCAAGGAAGGAACCTGCTCTCTTTCCGGTGTTTCCTGCACCCAGAGCAGGATAAACACCGTGAATACTCCCCACCAGAGGGCCACCGTCAAAAAGGCCCATTTGACCGCTTCGGAACTGTCACTGAATCCGAATTTTTCCGGCATCAGGCACATGAACACGTTCAAGAGAAAAAGCAGGCCTCCTCCCAGGTACCCCATGGAATATCCCAGACCGGAAACATAATCGATATTGCTTTCAGTGGAGACCATGGGAAGCAGAGAGTCATAGAATACGTTAGCGCCTGAAAACCCGACTGTTCCCATCACATAGATAAAAACGGCGGGGGCCCATGCACCTTTTTCCAGGAAGAACAGTGAAGCCGTCATCAGGACTCCCATGTAAGCAAATGAGGCCAGGAACTTCTTTCTCCTGGAACCTTTGTCCGCTATAGCTCCCAGGACAGGTGAGATGAGAGCGACCACAAGGCTGGCCATCGAATTTCCGAAACCAAGCAGGGCCGTACTCGTATTAACGTCGGTTCCCGCACTACAATATTCCTTGAAGAAGATAGGGAAAAAGCCTGCCATGACGGTGGTGACATAAGCCGAGTTGGCCCAGTCGTAAAGCACCCATCCCCAGACTGCCTTCTTCTCCACTCTCATCATGATCGACCCACGTTTGAATCCAAATTTTGCATAAACAATCCAGGACCCCGGTAGACACTAATCGGCCCGCTCAAGAAATTCGCGAATGATCGATTGGATTCGATCCGTTTTTCCCCCGTAAAAATGGTCTGCTCCCTCGATTACCTTGAAAACGGCATCCGGATTCCATACCTTTACCATCTCCTGGATGGTCGTCGGATCCCCGATGTCATCCCGGCTGCCGGCAATCACCAGTTTGATCTTCGGATGAAAAGTCAAGAAACCCATGTCCATGGCGCTGACCGGGGGTGAAACCATGATCAAGCGGCTCGCCTCTTCAAAGTCGTCCAGGCCCCTGGCGCACACCCAGGCCCCGAAGGAATATCCGCCCAGATCGATCTCCTTCTTACCCCGATCCCACAGGAATCCCAGAGCGGCCTTGACGTCCTTTGTCTCGGCGATTCCCTCTCCGTAAGAGCCCCCACTCCCTCCCACGCCCCGGAAATTGAAACGAAGCGTGGTATATCCTTTCTCCGCGTAAGCACGAATGACGGCCTCGACCACTTGGTTGTGCATCTCCCCCCCATAAAGGGAATGGGGGTGACACATGATGAGGGCCCTTTCTCCGGGCCGCTCCTCCAAGAGGCCTTCAAGCTTGAAATCCTCACAATCCAGGTACACTGTTTCTTCCGCCATGAATGCTCCTCTTTCAGGGAAAAGGTGCCAGAATCACAAGGCGAGACCTTTGAAAAATGTTCAATTTTGTTCAAGGTCGCGGAAGATTGCGCAAAAGAGGGCGTTTTTCAAAGGTCTCAAGGCAGGGATGCGCAAGCAAACCCCGACCTTCCGGCAGTCGGGATCTTCTCTCTCCCGCCCGTCCCATCACATCAGCCACGGGTTCGTGGCGATCTCATCCCCTATGGTGGACGAAGGTTTAGGCCCGTAGTCATGCCCGGGCCATACGACGGTCTCTTTTGGAAGAGTCAAAAGCCTTTCTCGGATGGATTTCATGAACTGAGAGGTAGAAGCGCCGGGGAGGTCTGTCCGCCCGATTCCCCCCACGAACAGGGTGTCGCCCGTAAAAAGCTGTCCGTCTGCCAATAGGCAAATCCCCCCGGGGCTGTGCCCTGGAGTATGAATCACCTTGAGGGAGACATCGCCGATAAGGATCTCGTCTCCGTCTTCCACGAACCGATCAGCCGACGGAGAGGGGGTAAACCCCCAGGCCCGCGCCATCTGTTGTCCCTCCGGAGAGTTGAAAAGTTCATCATCCAGCCGATGCATGATGATCTCCGCACCGGTAAGGGACTTCAGGGACGCGTTTCCACAGGTATGGTCCCCGTGGCCGTGGGTATTCACGATATACTTCAAAGTCAGATCCCTGGCCTTGATTTCATTAAAAATCCTCTCCTCATCTCCTCCCGGGTCGATCACAAGGGCTTCCCTGGTTCTTTCACATGAAATCAAGTAACAGAAAACCGCCATGAACCCGACTCTCAATTGCTCCATTTTCATGGAACCATTCTCCTTTTTTCCCATTATAGACAAACGGAATTCGTTTCTCGCAATCCCTGCGCCCTTAGCCCATCTCCAGGGGTGAATTCGAGAAAAAAACCCCTCGCGCTCCCCTTTCACCGGGGGTTCCGTTTTGAAACCGGGATTCTTCCGAATGTCTTGTTTCCTTTCTAAAAAAGGGAGACTTCGACGCGTTTTTTTCAGAAAGCTCCTAAGACGGAACCTTTCCACAGCAGCTCCCGGGACCGGCACAACCCGCCTCTGAAGGTGAAGAGCCACAGCAGGCCGTATCTCCCGGTCCGGGGAACGAATTCCTCGCTGATCCGGACAGGGTGGAATGGGCGGAGAGCAGTCTCTTGAGATTCGTACTTCCACACTCTTTGCAACGAGGGACATCGTTTGAACCCGTGATGAGAATCTCGCTGACGATCCCGCAATCGGCACACAAATAATCAAAAAGGGGCATATTTCTATCTCCTTTTCCAGGTGACGTTCACACGATCACCGGCTTTCCCCTGAAAAGTCCTTGATGGCCCTTTCCAGAGTCTTCACAGCAAGGCGGATACAATGCTGCTTCTGGTCCGGGATCTCCCCCAGCTTTCTGAAGACATCTCGATCCTTGACCCTGAGAGCCTCTTCCAGGGTCTTGCCCCGAACCAGATCCGCCAGGGCCATGGCGGCCGATACGGCCCCGGGACATCCCAGGACCTGATACTTGGCATCCTGAATATGTCCTCCCTCGATCTTGAGAAAACACTTCATGGTGTCTCCGCAAGGGCCGGTCAGTTCCGTGACCTGGTCCGCATCAGAGATCTGTCCCATGTTCGGTTTTGACAAGAAATAATCAATCGCTTCCTCGGCGTAACCGGAATCCGAGAGCATGGTTCGAATACTGGTTGGATCAGCGTGTTCAGTTTCCATGTTTTTTTCCATCTCCTAAACTCCCAACAATCATCTCCTGCCGCGGCCCGGTTCAGGTCCCTTTCCCCGGTCCATTGTAAAGTCCGTTCCCGCCCGGGTATCGATGGCAGATCCCGGGTTCGGACGGGTCATGGAGCCGGATCTGGCCGGAACATTTTTTCATTATTCATGCTGTTCGGGCAGCGGTGTGGACTATTTGTGATGATGACAACCTCCCTCGTTCCCATGGCCCGCACAGGTCATGTTCGATAGAAACTCAGGGAGCTTGCCTGTCTGGATCATCTCCAGGTTGGTCCTGACATCCCCTTCAACGGCCCGGTAAACCTTAATGCCCTCCGCTTGGAGCCTCCTTAGAGCCCCGCCCCCGATACCGCCCACCACGACGGCATCAACAGGGATTTCGCCCAGGGCCTTTAAGGGCTGGCATTGCCCGTGGGGATGGTGGGAATCCCTGTTTTCCACGGTTTCGATTCCATCCCTCTCGGAATCGAAGATAACAAAGCAGGGGGCGGACCCAAAATGACCGTAAACAGGACTTTCAAGCCCCTTATCACTAACAACTGGAAAGGCGATTCGCAATTCATCTCCCTCCCTTCCGTTTTTTCCCTCCAGAAATCGCTATCCGAAACCAAATCAAAAAAATTTAATGCCAGCCGCTCAATGTGTCAAGACTGAGGTGCCCTGGGTGCCGATTCTCCGCCTTCCTGTTCACGGCCAAGCAGCACGATACCCAAGGGCAAGTCTTCCCCGAAGGCCGCGCTCTCCTCCCGGGCATCCCTGGGTTGGACCTCTTCAATGGCCCGGACTTTCGCGGGATCCCAACCAATGTTATTGAGCCATGCGCCGATACGCTCCCTAAGAGACGGCTCCAGGTCTCTCCTGCGATCCCCTGTACACCGTGCCAACCGAATCAACGCCGCGGCCACCGGCCTCGGGTTCCGCCACTCCTTGGAGAGGATTTCTTCGATCCAACCGGATACCTCCCCGGCAGGGACCACGCGATCCAAGGGGCCGTAAAGGGGATCCCTGGCACCCAGCCTGGAAAGGGCCCACCAGTACTGAGGTCTGCTTCCCTTGGGGTGAAGCTCTTCCAGGAGTATTTTCCCATACTTAGCTTTCTCGGCCGGCGGGATTCGTTCAAGATTGGCCAGGGCCATCCAGCACTCCAGGTACTCCTGGGGGGAGAGTTTCTTCCCCTTTCCTTTCCGAGGCCTCAGGCGGGAGGATATTTCAAGAAAAAGACGCTGCTGCTGGTTGGTGTTGAGCCCGGCACATACCCTCCGCCAGAACACCCACCATTCACAACGGACCTGGACGGCCCGGCCATGGACAGGTCCTTCATGGTATAACTTCCATACCTTCTTTATACGATGCTCATCCAAGGCATCCCCGAAACCAGGCCTCAGGCAGAACCCTGCCAGGTTCAGCCACCTTCCTTCATGGTCCGGTGAGATCTTTCTTGCAGGGGATCTATCTATGAGTTCATCCGCTGCGCGCCGCACGAAGGAGATAGGCCATTTTTCCTTCGCGCGGTCCAGGAGTTCGACCAGTTCGGGAACGAGTCTACCGGGCGGCCCGGCATCCGCTCCCCTGGAAAAGACCTCCCTGATCTTGGAAAGGGCTCTTTCAACCAGCGCCTCCTCGAAGACCTGCTGCTCGGGAAGCGGGGGAGATGATTCGCCCTTACGCAACTGAAACTGCAACCGCCACCCATGCTCCGTCCGCGTAGAGCGGCACCATATGGCAAGGGTACCCACCTCCGTGAAGTTGGCCTCGATCGAGACCGGCAACTCCGTCCTTTTCCCCTTCTTGCCAAAACGTATAACTGTTCGCAGGGGAGGAAGGCGGGTCAAGGATTCATCCACAGGGATGAGATCTCCGGCCCGATCCCCGGTCCTGTAACTGGAACTGTAAAGGTCGAAGGTCACCGGCTGGTTGGCGCGAACGAGAAAACTTCTTTCCGGGAGCCGAATGATCCGGCCCTCCTCCATCCCCCTTTCCACGAGACACAGGGCCATCTTGGAGGCAGAGGAGCCAGCCTCTGGGTCCTCTGCCCGCCCGACCCCGAGGAAATAGGCCCTGGGGCTTCCGCTGCTCACTTTCACTCCCAGACCACGCCTCACAAGGCCGTAATAAGAAGCCCCCAAGGCCACGGCAAGGTCCAGGTCCGGGTTTTCCAACACTCCCGGCCTGTTATCATCTCCCTTTCCGAACCGGATGCACAATGCTTTTTGGATCCTTTCCCGGATTCCTGCCGGTTTCAAGGTTCCGCCGTTGAAAAGGATCAGGTCGGGTAGCGGACTGTTTCGGCCCAGCTTCTTCTCTATGTCCTCCCCGTGCCGCTCCAGGAATCGGACCATTTGCCTGGTAATCGCAGGGTCCTGTGCGTAGGGAAGGCCAAGGTCGGAGATTCCTTCTCCCGCTTCTTCTTCCAAGTCTTCACCCGGTTCGACAAGGGGGAAGAATCTCTCCAAGACAATCTCCTCGACCTCCCGGCGGTCCAGCTCGGCATACACTGTATCGGCGATGAGACGCCTGCCTTGGCCCACCAATGTGATCCTGCGCGAGGGGACACCTTCACCCAGGATCTCTTCCTTGGCTTTTCGGCATTGGTGGCATAATTCCTTCCAGACCGAGAGTTTCAATGTGCGCTGTCGATCCCCGTGAAGCCGGGCCTCCACGTGCCGGGCCAGGGCCAGGTCCATATTGTCACCACCAAGAATCAGATGGTCCCCGACCGCTATCCTCTCAAAGGCTGGATGATCATCTGAATCCTTCAGGGCGATCAGAGTGAAATCCGTCGTGCCGCCCCCCACATCGCAAACGAGCACCAGTTCACCGGGTCGGATATGGCTGTCCCAATCTTCCTCATGGCTATGGAGCCAGGTATAAAACGCAGCCAGAGGTTCTTCCAGGAGAGTGACATTCCGGAGTCCGGCCATGTCCGATGCCTGGATCGTAAGGTCACGAGCCACCTCGTCAAAGGAAGCGGGAACGGTTATCACTACCGTTTGGTTCTCCAAAAACTCCTCTTCGGGTCTACCCCCGGCATGGTTCCAAGCTTCTCGGAGATGGCGCAGGTAGGCGGCGGTAGCTTCCACAGGAGAGACGCGCGGCAGGTTTTCCTCCGCTCCCCAGGGCAAAATCGGCGCATTGCGATCAACCCGGCCATGACATAACCAGCTCTTGGCCGAAGAAACCATTCGCATTGGGACCCTCGCACCCTGCTCCCTTGCGAAGACCCCCACAAATCCCCGTTGATCCCACTTCCAGGGAAGGGTGATTCCTTCCCTGGGGAGATCGTGCTCACCCGGCAGATAGAGGAACGAGGGCAGCAGATTCAGGCGGGAGACCTCTCCCGGTGCGCTGATCTGGGGAATTTTAAAGATCTCAATAGCGGGCTTCGACTGATCCACCAAAGAGAGGTCTACATAGGACAGGGCGGAATTGGTCGTTCCCAGATCAATCCCGATTATATATCTGGATTCAGGCATGCTCATGGCCCTTCTTTTCAATTATGCTGAATTCAAGTTTGAACCGTTGCCAGGATCGGATCGCGGCGCACCAAGTCTCAAGGTTTCTCGCTTCCGCGGGTGACTTCCACCTCGGCGGGAGCGATGATGTCGGGATCACCTTCCCCTGAAAGGACAGGGAGATTCAGCTCGCCCGCACGCCAGCCGCGATGCTGGAGGGTGCCTACAAAGGGTGGAGAACCCGAAACGTTGCCCGTCACCTTGATCTTTCCAGGGTCGAAACCTTCAGGAACAGTCACTTCCTGCCCCTCTTCCCTGTCAAGAATAGGTCGGGGATTCACGTACCGGTTAAGGGCCTTTTTACATTTCTCTTGGATCGTCCGAACGGCGGCCCCGATCTGCTGGTCATCGTAAGCCTGAAGATCTTCCTCCAGGAAATCCACCAAACGACCATCACGCTGTAACAAGGCCAAGAGATGAAGCTCATGCCGCCTGGTATCGATATCCTTCGATCTCCTTCCACCGGGCACGGAATCCGGGGGAATTTCCATTTTCATTTGCTCCCCGTCACCATGGAGGACGGACCTTAAGGATAATCTTAGGGAGAGGCCTAAAAAAAGCGCTGCGGCGATGAACATGGCACCCATAATCCGGTAATATATTTTCCCAAGGTGAGCGACAAAGGTCATGACCGGCTCAATCGATCTGGCCTCAGCCGCTCCAAAGGCTTCCAGACTCTTCCTGATCGCACCCATTTCCCAGTAGCCTAAGAGTGCCAATCCCACAAAGAGCAAGGCAAGCCAAACTATTACCCAGAACCATATCCTCCGGTTTAACCACTTTTCGTTATCCATTCCCTTCTGTTTTCACCTCCATAAAAAATTCCCACCCTTCACCGGGTCATTCTGTCCTTACCAGGGGGCATCTGGCATCCAACCCTGCATGAAGGGGATCTCCATCTCACCCATGCATGTCCAATCGGGGGGCATCTTTGAAATTGCGGGAGCCGACACCACCGGTTCGACAATTGTTCAAAAGGAAGGCAATCTTTCGAAGAGGGAATTCATGTCCTCCTTTAGGCCCTCTGGCACCATGGAAAGTCTCTCTTCTGGAAGCTGGACGAATTCACCTTTTGCGCGGGTAAGCACCGCTCCCTCATGATCGGCCACCTCGGCTTCAACCCTGATTTTCGGGGGCCTCGAACTGTCCACGAGCCAGCCACTTACCGTCAATGGAGCCCCGATCATCACCGGTTTGATGTACTTCACCTCCATCCTGCGTGTCACGAAAAAGACCCGTTTGAATACGATTATCGTCCAGGACATCACTTCGTCCAAGATCGTGGACAGGATGCCGCCGTGGGCCATGTTTTCCCAACCCTCATAACGGCGATCCAGGGTGATATCCGTACAGACTTTTTCGCCGCAACGATAAAACTGAAGATTCAATCCGATTGGATTCGCCGTTCCACAGGCAAAACACCCATGGCCTTCAGGTTTTGGTATGGGTACCCGTACAATCCTTTCATCCATTTCGCTGCTATCTCTCTTTCCATCCACCTTAAGGGCGGGTGATTTTCTGGGCCTCCTCCCTTTATGAAAGATCAGATCCTCCGAATCAAGAAGGTATACCAGATCATTTCGTGGTCCCATCTCTTTTGAACTTTCAAGTCGGATTCGGCCAATTTCCTCTCCAGTCTCCGTGCCTGGGTCCGCATGAGTCCTGAAAAAATGAACCACCGGGTATCCTGGAAGAAAGCCTTTCTGACCAATCCCTCCAGCACTTCGTAGTGGATGTTGGCGAGGACGAGATCCGCATCCGTATCGACCAATTCCTCCGCTTTTCCTCTCTGCACCTGGACAACGCTCCTGAGGCCATTCAAGGAAACGTTCTTCATGGCCGTTTTCACACAAAGGGGATTCAAGTCCACCGCGAGTACACGACCCGCTCCCAGTTTGGCCGCTGCTAGGGAAAGGATACCCGTCCCGGTCCCGAGATCGATCACCCGATTAAACCTTTCAACCCTCCTGAGATATACCAAGGCGCGGATGCAGTCCCTTGTCGTGGGATGCAAACCGTTTCCAAAAACCACCCCGGGATCCAATATAATCTCCATTTCATCCCGCAGGGATCGGTCTTCTTTTTCCCAGGGAGGAACAATCCTAAATCCCGCAACCCTTTGGGGCCAGACATCTCCCCCCTGCCATTCACTGTAAGGGAAATGGAACTCATCAATAATCTCCAGGCCCTGCTTTTCCCTCAGATCCGCAGCGATCCGCTCACGGCATGGAACGGTGAAAAACAGAAAGGACCAACCATCCTCCACCCAATTTCCAAGATATTTGTCCCCGAATTGGTCCCCTAGGCTTTCATCGACCCGCCCTTCAACCAGGTAGATATAAAGATCCCCGTATGGACTCATCAAGCGACCTTTATCCATGCTTGATTCTTTTTTTTCCATTACCAGAAGTTAGTACCTGAATCTTGCAAGCATCAAGTTTGCCTGAAAATGCAAAACATCGACCGCGCAGCTATACTTTGCCATTACAAGCGGTCGATAACGAAGCGGATTCGTAAAATCGACGCCTTACAAAAGTACAGGTTGATTAATATAAAAAAAGCCTCCCTGATTGAGGGAGGCTTTTTTAAAAAATTCCCGGCGGCGACCTACTCTCCCACGCGGTCCCCCGCGCAGTACCATCGGCGCTGAAGACCTTAACTTCCGTGTTCGGGATGGGAACGGGTGTTTCCTCTTCGCTATTGCCACCGAGAAAATTAAACTTGAAATACAGGGAACATCAACAAAGGCGATGATAGACAAGTTGAATGGCCAAGCCTCACGACCGATTAGTACCGGTTAGCTAAATGCGTTGCCGCACTTACACACCCGGCCTATCAACCTTGTAATCTACAAGGGGTCTTCAGTTTCCGTGTCGCCACGGAAAAGGGATACCTAATCTTGAGGTTGGCTTCCCGCTTAGATGCTTTCAGCGGTTATCCATTCCGAACATAGCTACCCAGCTGTGCCGCTGGCGCGACAACTGGTACACCAGAGGTTCGTCCATCCCGGTCCTCTCGTACTAGGGAAAGATCCTCTCAAGTATCCTACGCCCGCGAAAGATAGGGACCGAACTGTCTCACGACGTTCTAAACCCAGCTCACGTACCGCTTTAATTGGCGAACAGCCAAACCCTTGGGACCTGCTCCAGCCCCAGGATGCGA
>JAFDEE010000068.1:0-12896 GCA_019310525.1 Deltaproteobacteria bacterium
CAAGAGCTCGTGCCAGAGGATACCGAAATACCGCAACCTTTATTACCATGATCTACCTGATCGCTGCTCCAATTGATATTTTACTTAAATCCACATGAAACGTCGAAGAGCCAATTACATTCACCGAAAAGGTGCAGTTCAGGAAATATCAGATTTATTCAAAATTTGTCACCCTTCGGGATTGCCGATTTTGCCGAATCTGCTGCGTTGTAAGGCGCTCGAAGTACTGAAGAAAGTACGTCTTCGCACCTTACGCCTTGCCTCTTCGGCAAACTTGGCAATTGCATAATCCGGGTTGAAATCACAAAACCACGAGGGCATCTACGGCCACGGGTTGTCGTCCAGCGAGAATGATGGGATTGACATCGATCTCCTTTACTTCATCGTTTTCAAGTCCGATCTTCCCCAGGGCTATGAGCGCATCGGCCAGTATTTCCCTGTCCGCTGCCTCCATGCCGCGAACCGCCCCAAGGATACGATGAGCCCGGATCTCCTCCATCATCTCCATGGCGTCCCGCCTCTCCAAGGGTGCCACCCGGAAGGATGTGTCTTTCAGGATCTCGGTGAAAATCCCGCCAAGACCGAACATCACGCAAGGACCGAACTGGGGATCCCTAGTCATTCCCATGGCAAGTTCCCGCTCTCCCCGGATCATCTCCTGGACCAGCACGGGGACTTCCGTGTCCTCCACGGCGGAGCGGATCCGATCAAAAGTCTCAAGGGCCTCCGTCTTATTCCTGATGTCAATCTGAACCAGCCCCTTTTCGGTCTTATGGGAGATCCCGGGGGAGCAGGCCTTGAGGACCAGTGGAAACCCGATTTCTTCCAGTGCTTCCTGCAACTCTTCCTCATTCACCACGAGCCTTTCCCTAGTGACCGGGATTCCATAACGGGCGAGTAACTGCTTGGACTCATACTCAGAGAGGGTCTTTCTGCCTTCTCTTACCGCCTGATCAATGATTTCCATTCCCTATCTCTCCTTCCACGATTAACGCTTCTCTTCCTTTCCCACCCCGGTGTCGCACCCTTCTCCACCCCGATCATACTCGGTTCCAGCAGATCCGGCTTTAACCGCCCCGCAATTCCAGAGGATACCCATGGCTGCGGCCGCCCTCTCGGGGGTGGAAAAATTGACCAAGGCCCCTGAATCCTCCAGGTCGCGGATCTCTTCGTCCCAGATGCCGGGCGGAGCCACGATACAACCGATCACGGGCTTTCGCTGTTTCCAGTCCTTCAATAATGGGGATATACCTTTGAGGGCGTCCCGATTAGCGGATGCGAACATCATCAGGAAAAGTATTCCATGGACGCTTTCATCTTTGAGTACGGCACCCACGATTCGGTGGATGGCTTCGGAATCGTACCAAGCAGGTCCCATGTCCACCGGGTTGGTCCTAATGGCCAGGGGCGGGAGGCAAGCGTTGATTTTCTCTTGGGTCTCCTCCGTAAAGGAGACCACCTTCAAGCCCCGGGCCTCGCAAAGATCGCACGCGGCCATCCCCGGGCCTGCTTGTCCGGAAAGGACTGCTACGTTGGGACCCACAGGAATAGGGCACCGGGAGAGGGCCTTTGCTCCATCAAGAAGCTCCTCGGTGTCCTTCACCTGAAGGATTCCTCCCTGCCTGAAGACCCCCTTGTAAACATCCCGACTCCCGGCCATGGAACCTGTATGGGAACTTGAGGCCGCATCTCCCACCCGGGCCGAGCCGGTCTTGTAAACGATTACAGGCTTTCTGCCGCGGTTCCTTCCCGCCGCCTCCAGGAGGTCTCGGCCCCTATCGATACCCTCCATGTAAAGAACAATAACACGGGTCAAGGGATCGTCCATGAGGTAGGAGAGGATTTCCGGGAAATCAATATTCAGCCGGTTTCCCAGACCCACGATCTTGCTGAATCCAAGCCCCGTCCTTTGTGCCAGGAAACCCATGAGATGGGACATGCCGCCGCTCTGGCTTACCAGGGCCACGTTTCCCGGCCTGATGAGGGAAAACTCCGGAGTGAAGGAGGCATTGAGAGAGGCATGAAGATTGATCATTCCAAAGGTATTGGGACCGATGACAGGAATTCCGGCCTTCTCTGCGATTCGGAAAATCTCCCTGTGTAAGCGCGTACCCTCAGGATCATCGATCTCTTTGAATCCCGCTGTGATGAGAACAATCCCCCGGATCCCTTTCTCTGCGCATTCCTCGAAGAGCATCGGAACCCTTCGAGCGGGAAGAACCACTACGGCCAGGTCGATCGGGCCGGGAAACCTTGCGAGGGAAGGATAGGACCTCATTCCCAGGACATTGGAAGAGCCGGGATTCACCGGGACGATATTCCCCGAAAAGCCCCCTTCCGTAAGGCTTTTCATGACGTGATAACCCAGTTTAGAAGGGTTATTGGAGGCCCCGACCACAGCGACGGATTCGGGATTGAAAAGGATTTCGAGGTTTCCCGTTTTTTTGTTCATAGCGGCCCCTCACTGTTTTTACCTTGATTGGAGAATCTTCAATATCTCAGCCGTCAATTCGTCGCTGTCAAAAGAAAAGGCGACCATTCCCCTCTCCACTTCGAAGGAGAGGAGCCTGCAGTCGTATTCCTCCGCCACGTCTTCAAGAAGTGCCTTGAACCTCACTGCCTCCGGATGGGAGGGTGAATCCACTTCCTCGGGGAAAAGATCAACTTCGATTATTCCTCCCATTGTCTCCTTTTCCCGATTACCTTAAAGGTGTACGGGTGTGAAGTATAAGCTTTTTAAAAGGTATTTCCAAGGAATTCGACCGGATTTATCATGGAAGTTACATTTGTGAGTCTCTCCCGGACTCGCCCGAAATGAGTTCCCTTCCTTGACTCCGCGGTTTCTGTGAGATAGCATGGGGTTCAAACACATTAAGATGAACGGAAACCCCGACGAGGTCGACATGGAGACCGGCAGCCATGGTCAATGTTTTCCGCGGTTGCGGTTCCTTGAGGACTCCCAGATAAAGCGGATTCATGGTGCCGTGCTGAGGATTCTCAAGGAGGTGGGAGTACGGGTCCACCACGATGAAGCCATTGAGCTCCTGGTCTCCAACGGTGCCAGGGTACAGGAGAAAAACCACGTTTTCATCCCTGAATTCCTCGTTGAGGAAGCCATCCGGTCCGCCCCATCCAGTCTGGTCATCTTTAATCGGCTCGGAGAACCGGTGATGGACCTGGGGGGACGAAGAATCTACTTTGGCACGGGGACCGACCTTCCAAAAACCATTGATCTTAAAACAAGGGAAATCCGCCACACTAAGGCCGATGATGTGATCGCAGCCGCCCTGATCGGCGACGCCATGTCCCAGATCGACTTCATCGGCTCTTACGGCCTGCCCCGGGACATACAACCCGGGCTTCACTACATACGCTGTTTCCAGCTCCAAGTGGAAAACAGCACGAAGCCCATTTTCTTCACCGCTGAGTCCGAAGAAGATCTAAGGGTGATCAGGGAAATGGCTGCGGCGGCGGTGGGCGGAAAAGAAAACCTTTACACCCGACCTTTTCTTATCCATTACTCCGAACCCACCTCTCCCCTGGTGCACTCCCGGGAGGCCGTCGCAAAACTCATTTATTGCGCCAGGACTGGAATTCCCGTAAACTACACCCCTGCCTTACTGGCCGGGAGCACCGGCCCCGTAACCTTGGCCGGTTCCCTGTGCGTCGCCGCCGCAGAGGCCCTTTCCGGACTCGTCATTCACCAGTCGGCCCTCAAAGGCGCCCCTATCATCACCGGTGTTGCCGCCACCACCATGGACATGCTCCATGCCACGGTCTCCTATACCTCTCCCGAATTCCGCCTCACCCACTCCGCCTATGCCGACCTGTTTCATCATTACGGCCTGCCCATCTGGGGAACTGCCGGCTGCAGCGACGCCCAGTTCCCGGATCTCCAGGCAGGGGCGGAATATGCCTTTACCTTGCTTAACGCAGCCCTTGACGGCGCCAATCTCATTCACGATTGTGGGTACATGGGGCAGGGATTCATCGGCGCCCCCGAGATGATCCTCTTCGCCAATGAGCTTATCGGGATGGTGAAACGTTACTTGAAAGGTTTCGAGATTAACGAAACCCACTTGGCCCTGGACGTCATCAAGAGCGTTGGACCGGGGGGGCACTTCTTGGGAGAGAAGCATACCCTCGATTTCTTCAAAAAGGAGCACTGGCGCCCAGAATTCTTCAATAGGGAAAATCTTTCCAACTGGCTGAAAAACGGCAAAAAAACCACCGATGAAAAGCTGATTGCGCGTGCCCTGGAAATCCTTGAAACCCACAGGCCCAAACCCCTTCCCCCGGAGGCCGAGGCCCGAATTGGGGACATCTGGCGGGCCGCCCTTGAAAAAAAGAGGAGTTGAACTTGGACATCATTGAGAAGATCTTCAACGCCGTCGTGGAGGGGAACGTGGATGACACGATCCTAGCCGTGGAAAAGGCTCTGGCCGAAGAAGGATTCTCGGCCTCCGATGTCCTGAGCAAGGGACTCATCCCCGCCATGGACCTTGTTGGGGAAAAATTCGCAGAGGCGGAGTACTTCATCCCCCAGGTCCTTTGGTCCGCCAAGGCCATGCAGGGAGCCATGGATCTCCTCAAGCCCCATCTCACCAAAGACCGGCAAGAGGAGAGGAACACCGTGGTCATTGGGACGGCCCGGGGGGACATACACGATATCGGCAAAAACCTGGTCGCCATCATGCTTGAAGGGGCCGGGTACCGGGTCATTGATCTCGGCGTGGACGTGTCTCCAGAGACATTCGTGGAAGCGGCCCTTGAAAACAAGGCCCGAATCATCGCAGTTTCTGCGCTCTTGACCACCACCATGCAGGCGATGGCGGAGGTAGTGGACCGAGTTCGGGAGAAGAAGGACCACTCTTTGAAAGTCCTGATTGGAGGGGCACCTGTGGATTCCGCCTTCTGCGAGGAAATAGGGGCTGATGCTTACGGGATCGACGCCGTGGACGGGGTAAGCAAGGTGAAGGAACTGATGGGGTGAACCGGTTGGGTTCCGGGCCCTTTTGCGGAACTCCCTATCCCTTCAGGAAGGATTGAATTGGGCGGTAAGGCCTAATGGGAAAAGATCTCTTGATATTGAGCCGGGAGCGGGTTGTTGTCTTTGACGGCGCCATGGGCACCATGCTCATGGCCGCGGGGCTTCCGCCGGGCCTAAATCCTGAGATGTGGAATTTAGAGAGGCCTGAGGCCGTTCTTGATGTCCACAGGAAATACTACGAGGCCGGCTCCGATGTGGTTCATACCAACACCTTCGGTGCAAACCCCTTGAAACTGGCTGACAGGGGCCTTTCAGAACAGACCGGGATCCTGAACAGGGAAGGAGCCCGTATTGCCAGGGAGGCATGTCCGCGGGGAAAATTCGTTGCCGGGGACATGGGTCCCACTGGCAAGATGCCCGAACCCCTCGGCGATGTACCCCTGGAAAAGATGGAAGAAGGATTTTTAAAGCAAGCAGAAGCCTTGCTTGAGGGGGGCGTGGATTTTATCAGCATTGAGACCATGTACTCCCTGGAGGAGGCCCTGGCCGCCCTGCGTGGGGCCAGGAGGGCCGGTTGTGATGTTGTTTCGGTCTCGATGACCTTCAACCGGACGAAAAGGGGGTTCTTCACGGTCATGGGAGAAAGCCCTGCCCGGTGTAGGGAGGCCCTTGAAAAGGAGGGAGTGGATATCATCGCCTCAAACTGCACCCTCGGCACGGGAGATATGATCGATCTGACGGCCGAACTGGCCGGAACCGGGGAAAGACCGCTCCTTATTCAACCCAATGCGGGAAAACCCGTTTCGAGAAGGGGGGTGATCACTTACGAGCAGAATCCTTCGGAATTCGCGGAGGACTGCAAAGATATCCTAGAGGCCGGGGCGACCATGATCGGCGGCTGTTGTGGTACCGGTCCTCATTTCATCCGCGAACTGGTTCGGGTCCTATCATCCGACCGCCGGTAACTGCTCTGCCGTTCTTCAAGGACCTGTATCCGGTTAGTGTAATGAGGGATTCCGTGATCTGATTTCGGCTGAACGGAGGAGGCGGAGTACAGCCCATCCGTTTTGAAACCGGCGAGCAGATCAAACCACCCAAAAACGCGATACCGGGGAATTTCATCTTCGGTGTCCCCTTACCTCCTATTGTTCCCCTTCCGTATGGATGGACATTTCGTCCACCTTTGAAGGGGGTGAATTCAACATCATGATCTTTACCTTGGAGGTGACGTATGAAAAAGGTGACCCTTGCCCTTACCCTGTTGGTTCTAACCGGCCTTATTTTCACTTCAAACCTTTCAGCCAAAACCTTCCGAATCGGCGAATTCCAAATTGTTTCCCATCCCGCCCTGGACAACGATTCCAGGGGCTTCAGGGCGGCCCTGATAGATGCGGGATTCGTGGAGGGAAAGGACTTCGTCATCGAGCGGCAGAATGCCCAGGGAGATCAGGCCAATTGTGCGATCATCGCCCGGAAATTCGAAGGGGACAAGGTAGACCTGATTCACGCAATCAGTACACCTTGCGCCCAGGCGTCCGTGAAGGCCAGCAAGAAGATTCCTATAGTCTTCTCCTCGGTCACCGATCCCGTGGCAACGGGCATCGTGCCCAGGATGGGGAAGACAGGAACCCATGTCACCGGAGTGAGTGATCGTTGGCCCATTACCCTGCAATGCCAGATGTACCAGGATCTCCTGCCCCACGCCAAGAGATGGGGGACCATTTACAATCCCGGCGATGTCAACGTCACCTTTCACATCAAGGAGATGAAGGAGGCCATAGAAAAAATGGGCGGCAAACTGATCGAGGCCCATGTCTCGACCAGCGCAGAGGTGATGCAGGCCGCTCAAAGCCTCGTGGGCCGGGTGGACGCCATCCACATCACTTCCGACAACACATCGGTTTCGGCATTCGAATCCATCGTTAAGGTCTGCAATGAAAACGACATCCCCCTGTTTGCCGGGGACAGGGACAGTGTTCCCCGGGGAGCTATAGCCGCCTACGGGCCGGACTATTTCCTGGTGGGTTATACGGCGGGTAAAAAGGCCGCCCAGATCCTGAAGGGTCAAGACCCAAGTGAGATCCCGGCAGGCCTTGCCTCCGACTACAGCCTCTGGGTCAGTCTGAAAAATGCCAAGGCCCAAGGGGTCAAACTCCCCAGGACCCTTATCAAGAAGGCCGCGGACAAGCTCTGGGACGAAGACGGAAAAGTCATCAAGGGAGAATAGTTCCATTTCCTGAAAACGGGGGCCGTAGTGCCCCCTTTCCTATTCCGATGGTGAATTCATGGTACTGAGCGGTTTCTTAAGGACGATTCCCGTTTCCTTGGAGCAAGGCCTGGCATACGGACTGGTGGCCCTGGGTATCGTGATCAGTTTCCGCATACTGGCCTTTCCCGATCTCACCGTGGACGGCAGCTTTCCTTTGGGTGCGGCTGTCGTGGCCCGACTGATCATTGAAGGTGTATCTCCTCTGACTAGTATATTCATCGCAATGGCTGCCGGGTTCATGGCGGGTTGTTTTACGGGAATCCTCAACACCAAGCTGAAGATCAACAGTTTACTGGCAGGGATTCTTGTGATGACGGTCCTCTATTCCGTCAATCTACGGATCATGGGCCGCTCAAACATCCAACTGCTTACCGTAAAAACCTTCCTGACTCCCCTTGAAAACCTTCCGATAAATCGGTTCATCCCCATTATCCTTTTCTTCTTCCTCGTGGCCGTGGGCCTCAAGATACTCCTGGACCTCTTCTTCCATACCCAGATCGGCTTTGCGATGCGGGCTACCGGTGACAACGAGCAGATGATTCGATCCCTCGGGGTGAACACCGACACCATGACGATCCTGGGACTGGGGATCTCCAACGCGTTCGTGGCCCTCTCCGGGGCCCTGGTGGCCCAGGATCAGGGGTTTGCGGATGTAGGCATGGGGATTGGAATGATCGTGGCCGGCCTGGCTTCCATTATTATCGGGGAGGCTCTTATCGGGAAGGTGAGCGTCCCGAGAAAAACCCTGGCGGCGCTCATGGGATCGATCATTTACAAGTTCATCATTTCCGTAGGGCTCCGAATGGGCCTGGCCCCAACAGACCTGAAGCTGGCCACGGGGATCATGGTCATCCTCGCCCTCGGCATACCGGCACTCAAAAAAGAAAAGGAAGGAAAACTTCACTTAAGAGGTGTATAGGCCCAAGAACCATGATCAAGTTACAAGGCATACGAAAGACCTTCAAGAAGGGCACCATTGATGAAAAGCTGGCGATCGACGGAATCACCCTGCATATCCATCCCGGTGATTTCGTGACCATCATAGGCAGCAACGGGGCCGGAAAAACCACTCTCCTAAACCTGATCGCGGGCACCATTTTCCCGGACGAAGGCGAGATAATCATCGACGGAACTCCCGTCACCCACTTGCCCGAGCATCGTCGGGCCAAGTATCTGGGCCGGATCTTTCAGGACCCACTCCTTGGGACTGCTTCCTCAATGACTATCGAAGAAAACCTTGCCATGGCGGACCTGCGGGGGCAACCGAGGGGCCTTAAGTGGGGAGTGGCGAAATCCAGGAAAGAATATTACAGGGAAATCCTTAAGATGCTCGAATTGGGCCTGGAGACCCGCCTGAAGGATCCCGTGAGCCTCCTCTCAGGGGGCCAGCGCCAGTCTTTGACCTTGCTGATGGCGACCCTCTCCCTCCCCAAGCTCCTCCTCCTGGACGAACACACTGCCGCCCTGGATCCCCGGACAGGGGCTAAGGTTATCGAGCTCACGGACAAAATCGTCCGGGAAAACAAGCTCACTACCATCATGGTCACCCACAACATGAACCAGGCCATTCGTTACGGGAATCGCATGATCATGCTTCACGAAGGGAAAGTCCGCTTCGACGTGGGTGGAGAGCAAAAGGCCGCCTTGACCGTCGAGGAGGTCGTGAAAAAATTCGGTTCCGACCTCAAGGATGAAACCCTGTTGTGCTGAAAAAGGGGAAACCTCGTTTTCCCCAAGGTACACACCCTCTCCGCCAGGGTTCTCCGGGAGAGCAGCCCACTCTACTCCCCAACCATCAACTGCAAAATGTAGCCGACCGATAACAGGGCCCCCATGAGTATGTGGGCCTTGATAGTTTTTGCGTTGGCCGGGACAAGGGCGGGCAGGTTGTCATAATTTGACCGAACGATTCTATAGGCTTTCCATGCGAGGGGCCCACTCAGGAGGCCCAGCAAGGCAAAGGGCGATACTCCACCCAGAAGTACCCCCAGGACAAGGGAACCGTAAGCGGCGACCATCAACAGCCCGTAGCCTGAAGCGGCTTTTCGGCGACCCAATCGAACCACGATCTGCCTCTTTCCAACGGTCCGGTCTGCTTTCATGTCTTGAAATTCGTTGATGTAGAGCACCGCCGCGATCAACACCGCCACCGGGAGAGAGGCTATGACCGCCTCCTTGGAGAAATGGAGTGTTTGGACATAGTAGGCGCCCAAAACCATCAATACGCCGAAATCCAGCGCCACGAATATCTCCCCCGCCCCGGTAGCAGCAAGGCGAAAGGGTGGCGCAGTGTAAAAATAACCCGTCAACACGCCGAATACTCCCAGCCACAATACCCCCAGCCCCCGGGCATAGGCCAGATACAGGCCGATCAATGTACCTGCCAGGAAAAATCCCATTCCCTGCCACAGCATTGTCCGGGGAGAGACAATGCCCATCTGGATCAGGCGACTGCCACCCGTAAAGGGAGAGGCAAACTCTTGGTTGACCTCGTCACTGCCCCACGTGTGATCAAAATAATCGTTGGTCATATTGACACCTGCATGAACGCAAACGGCGGCGATCATCACCAGCAGGAAATATCCCGGATGAAATGTCCCGGTCCGGGCCCAGGCAATCGAGGTTCCCAGTATGATCGGCAAGATGGAAGCCGTGAAGAAGGGGGCCCGGGTCTTTACGATCCACAAGGGTGGCATTTTTTGCACTGATTCAACCACTTGGTCTCCCTCCTTTTTTGATGCGGGTTATTTAGTGTCCATCCATAAATGAGAAAATTTGTGCAAGGTCAAGGAAGGCGAAAATTTTAACCGCAGGAATACATTGAAGTATTTCGAGGATTAAAATTTGAGCCTGACGCAGAGATCCATTTATGGATGGACACTATTTAACAGGCTGTTGAACCCGAATTATACATGACAAATTTCAATTTTTTATTTATAAACCCAAATTGACAACTGTCACGTGACAGTTTATAATTCATGCAATGATAGTAACATTTGCCGATAAAGAAACCCAGCAAGTTTTCATAGAAGGCAAATCCAAACGTCTCCCACCGAGTTTGCTCAGAAGGGCCATTCGACGGCTGGAATATATCCATTTGGCAACGGCCCTAAATGACCTCAGGGTGCCCCCAAGCAACCGATTACATGCCCTCAGGGGTGACAGAGAGGGGCAATATGCAATCTCCATCAACGAACAATGGCGAATATGTTTTCGGTTCATCAACGGTGATGCGTATGATGTCCAGATAACCGATTACCATTAGGGAGATATACAATGGCGATATCAAACACAGCGAAACGAAAAATCCCCCCGACACATCCAGGCGAAATGCTGAGAGAAGATTTCATGCCGGACTATGGCTTGACCACCTCATCATTGGCCGAGGCGTTGGGTGTTTCACGCCAAACGATCAACGAACTCTTAAGAGAAAGACGGTCAATCAGCCCCCTCATGGCTCTGCGATTGGCTCGTCTGTTCGGGAATTCTCCGGAATTTTGGCTCAACGCACAGCACGCCAGAGACCTGTGGAACTCTGAACAGCGATTCAACAAGGAATTAGAAGAAATTCAACCGCTCAATGCAGCATAATATAGGGCATTAGTTGCCGTCATTTTCTTATGACACTCAGGGCTGCCGGCCTATATCCTCCTCTTGCTTGAAAAATGTTATCCTCCCCAAAAAAAGAAAAGGCCAGTTTCTTATAACTAGCCTTTCTATTTGGTGGCCATCTACAAATGGCCGATTTTCGCGATTTCTGGTCGGGACGAGAGGATTTGAACCTCCGACCCCCTGAACCCCATTCAGGTGCGCTTCCAGACTGCGCCACGTCCCGCTGTAAAGTCAGTCAATTCTATAATACTTATGGACTTTGTCAAGGCCAAAATGCCCACCTGTTGCATCTTCCCCGGCCTACCTGGACCCTCAGCAAATCCCTCCTATTTTTACCCTTGGACAAACCTCCGAACACCCCCCACCCTGTTCGAACTTTGCCCTCCCCATGCCAAACGCCTCAGAGAGAAATACGTCCTTGAAAAAAGCCTGGATTTTAGTAACAATTTGACCACCTAAATGGTCATACCAGCTGCAGGGTACCTGCCGGGGGATCACCATGAGCCGCACCGATTGTATCTGCAACCGAAACATCAAGATCATCGCTGCCTATGTCAGGAGTAGACTGGGCCATCATGATTCCCTGTTTGATGGTCTTCCCTACCCCACGGATCATTATTCCCGCCCGGAAGACTTTTTCCTGAACGAGGACGAATGGACGACCTTCGAAATCTTTCATAGAATTTTTCGGAAGGCCAGGCATATGGTCGGGGAGCCCTATTTTTATTTCAACTGCGGCGCGTCTTCCGCAGCTCTCCGTTCCTGGGGTCGTTTCAACTATTTCGTCAGGTTATTCAGGAGCCCGAGCGACGGGTATAGGAGAATTTCCTTTTTCAATCAGAACTTCAACGATACCAAAGACATCGAAGTCATCGTTCCTCCATACAGGGACCGGGAATACGGAAGGTTTCGAACGATATTGATGGTGCGCTACCACAGCGACATCGATCTCCAGAAAGACTATATAAGCGATCCCTATCGCCGGGGAATCATTGCGTCGATTCCGACGATCTGGGACCTTCGTCCCGCGGATGTGAGACAGCCTCTGAGCGCCTTTGATCCTGTTATACTTTTAAACGAAGAAGAAGAATTCAAGCCCCTGGGCCTGGCCGCAAAGATTGAAGGGAACCGGTTGACCGTCAGGGATCCGATGGATGGAACGAGAAAGGTGGTTGGGGAGAAAATCATCCTTGAACCCGATTTCATCTCCGGGAAGCCCTTCTTCCTCGGGAAGTACCGTCCTCTTCCAGAAAGCGCTCCCGGCAAGGAAGAGAGAAGCAGAGCAGCATTGATCATCACCGAGACCCTGGTGGTCAACAACCGCATCATTCTTCGGGAGGGGGAAATCTTCAACGCCCCCTATTTCGTCCTGGATGTCACTTACGACGAACTTTCCCTGATCGAACGGTTCTCCCTGGCCCTGAGGGTCCGGAATGCCCCATCTGACACTGGGAAGGGGCTGATCGATACCATCAACCGTCTCAGGGAGACCATGGAGGCCCGCAACAGGGCCTACCATGAACTCGAGCAAGTCAACGCCCGTCTTATCGAGGCGAAAAAAAAGGTCGACGACTACGCCAGGAACCTGGAGCAGAAGGTTGAAGAGAGAACCATGGAACTCTGTCAGGCGAAAGAAGAACTGATGCGGCTCAATCGGGATCTCGAAGCCAAGGTGGATCGCCAGGTCCGGGAACTCAAACGTTACAGCGAATTACGGAGATATCTGTCTCCTAAGATCACCGAAAAAATTCTATCGAGCGGCGCCCCTTTAGGCGCTGAGCCTCAACGCCGAATGGTGTCCATTGTTTTTTCTGATATCCGGAACTTTTCTTCCCTTACCGACAACCTTGAACCAGAGGAGCTCTTTCACCTCCTGGACCGCTATCTTTCGGAGATGACGGCCATTGTCCACGCCTATGAGGGGACCTTGAACAAAATCATCGGTGACGGAATGCTCGTCTTTTTCGGAGATCCGGTCCCCATCCAGGATCACGCCCACCGGGCCGTCATGATGGCCGTGGACAT
>JAFDEE010000068.1:12916-27962 GCA_019310525.1 Deltaproteobacteria bacterium
AAGGTCCGGGATTTGAAAGACGAATGGCTTCACTACGGGTATGAACTCGGTGTGGGAATCGGCATCAATACAGGCTATGTCACCGTCGGGAACATCGGATCGGACATGCACAAGGATTACACCGTAATCGGGAATCAGGTCAACGTGGCTTCCCGTCTGGAATCCCTTGCAAAACCCGGCCAGATCCTCATCAGCCACAGAACCTACAGCCGGATCAAAGGAGATTTTCCAGCCGAAAAGGTGGGAGAGATCAGGGTCAAGGGGATTCACCAACCCATCCTTACTTATAACATCAAAGCATGAATCCCTGGACCCAATGAAATAGGACAAGAGGAACTGATATCAACCTAAATTGAGCGATTTCCGAGTTTTCAGGAGATGCAAGGATGACCAGCCCGGAAATGAGCTGTTTATGGATGGAAACCGGTTTATCGACTTACCCCGTTGACCCTGCGCTACCACGAATGGGAGATGGCCCCTGCCGAGCACGCTTCGACACAGGGCAAAGGCGGCCTGTCTTCAAGCGGTTTGCAGGGATTACATTCGTATTTCACCTTTTTCCTCTTGGAATCCACCACCACGGCCACCGGTTCTTCCCTCAAGGGATCATTGGGATCTTCGTCGAGCACTTCGAAGAGTCGGGCCGGGCATGTCTTTACGCAGTCGCCGCAACCGTTGCACTTGTCCGTGTCGATGGTAATAAAGTAATTCCCTGAGCCGTCGCTGTATCCATAATTGGCCAGCATAGAGTCACCTCACTATGGATTAAAAACCACTTTCGGGCATGGGCCCTATTTTTTCCTGCCTTTTCCCTTCTGGCAGAGGGCATACCCGAACAACGCCGCCCCGACGGCACCGGCGATCTGGGTATCCCACCTCGTCTTGGCGGGTTCGAGACCGAGTTTCCGCATCAATCTATCGATCACGCCTCGGTTCTTGGCCATTCCGCCGGTGATGCAAAATTCGGGGTTCACACCGATCCTTTCAAGCAAAGAATAGATCCTCTCCGCCATGGCCTTGCAGTAGGCTGCCAGCACCTGTTCGGTCGACCATCCCTTCCTGAGAAGTCCCGTGGCCTCGGATTTCGCATACACCACACAGGTACTGGAAACGGCTTCGGGTTCCTCTCCCTCATACTTGAAAGATCGCTCCCCCACCTCGGTGACGGGCACACCAAGGAGGTCTGCAAAAACTTCCATTCCGCGGCCGGTTCCGGCGGCGCACTTATCGTTCATCAGGAAGTTGGTCACTCTCCCTTTATCGTCGCACTGGATGGCCTTGATGTCCTGCCCTCCCACGTCGAGAACGGTCCTCACCTGGGGGCCGTAAATAAAGTTGGCGCCCCGGGCGTGGCAGGCGATCTCGGTGATGGAACGATCCGCGAAAGGAACATTCACACGGCCGTACCCGGTCCCGACACAGTAATCCATCCGATCCTCAGGCATCCCGGCCCCTTCAAGGGCATAGTTCAATGCATTTCGGGCGCTGTTGGGGCTGTCAGACCCTGTCCTCATGTTGGCATAGGCGAAAATCTCGCCATCACACATGATGACGGCCTGGGAGCTTACGGATCCCACGTCGATGCCCACGGTCACGAACTTGGCATCCTCCCACTCGATATCAGGATTCCTCCAGTTGGATTCAGTCCACCTCCAGAATTCCCGGTTCTTCTCTTCCGCCATTTTCATGTCCTCCGACGATCCCAATTCTTATTATCTCATCGGCCTTTTTCCATGGCCACAACAGCAGCTCCCACAGCCATACCGTACTCGGGTTCTTCCGGGATATAAATCTTCTCGATTTCCAGTTCCCGGAGCATTGCGTCCTTAAACCCGGGATTTCTTCCCATCCCGCCCATCAGGACAACGTCCTCGTTGACACCGATCCTCCGGATCATTGAAACGATTCGGGCTGCAATTGCATCGTGAATGGCCCGGCTGATATCGGGCTTGGGGGTCTTTGCATGGATCAATCCGACCACCTCGGATTCCGCGAAAATGGCACACTGGGCATTCATGGGAATAGTCGCGTTGGACTGGAGGCACAGGGCACCCATCTCTTCGATGGTCACTTCCAGGGCCCGCGCCATGGCCTCCACAAAGGCGCCGGCCCCAGCGGCACACTTTTCGTTGATGGTAAAGTCCTCGATGTTTCCGTTCTCCCTCACCTTGACGGCGCGCCCCTCTTCAGCGCCTACGTCGGCCACCGTCCGGGCGTTGGGGAAAAAATACCTCCCACCTTTGGCCATGGCCTTGATATCGTTTACGATCAGTGCGTTTTCAACCACACTCTTCCCGGATCCTGTTCCGGCCCACTTTTCGATCTGATCCCTGGTGATCCCGGCATCCTTACAGGCCGCCTCAATGGATGCGTTTATGGCCTCAGCCTGGTCAAAACCGGTCGACACCATCCCCCTTCCGATGATCCTGGCGTCCTGCATGATGACGGTCTTTGTATTTTTCGCTCCACAATCAATTCCAGCAGAAATCATGGTTCAACCCTCCTATTCGATCTCGGCCCGTAAGTTTCCCGCTAGGTCCATTTGAGGTCCGCCGGCCGGTCCAAACCGAGGCTTTCCATTGAAGACATCGATCTTGCCAGGGGGCTTCGGTAACAGCGGTGTTGAGCCTACTGACAGCTCCCTCATCTTCCTTCCGTATCCTTATGACCTGGAATCAATCGATCCTGATGATCTTGACATGGTGGTCCACCCAGTCCGGGGGAAGATAGACTCTCCCGCTGTTTCCGCTCAGCTTCACCTTCTTCTCGATCATCTCTTCGCCGTACACCTCGAATTTCACTTTCCCCTCGGCAACCGCAGCGACGGAGTATTTTTCGTTTCCCTTAGTGTTTTTTCCCTTTGCCACTTGAAATTGCCTCTTTTTAAGCGATATGGTGAATTCACTGGTGTGTCAGGACCGTTTCACGGCACCTCCACCCCGAGTGTGCCAATCTCGCCCGCCCTTCAGGACACGTTTTTCAAAGGTCTTATGAGATCCTTTTCTAACACAAGTCGGTGCCCATCCATAAACAAGAACCTAAACTGAGCGTTTCAAAACTTGATGATTTGAAAAATATACATATGCTGAGACCTTTGAAAAATGTTCAATTTTGTTCAAGGTCAAGCCTCCGGCCTGTAAGCTTACGGTCCGGGGGGGAAGGTGGAAATTTTAACCACCCCTGGAAAACCAATGAATAAAAACACCAGAGGTCTCCTGAGCATCCATTTCGCAGTCCTCCTTTTCGGGCTTTCAGGACTCTTCGGGAAATGGATTTCCTTATCTCCCCTCCTCATCGTACTGGGCCGCACCTTTTTCGCTTTCCTGGCCCTGGGGTTGGTTCTGGCCTTCCAGGGTAGGCCCTTAAAAGTCCGATCCCTGAAGGATCTTTTCGGTTTCGTGGGGCTTGGAGGGGTTCTCGCCCTCCATTGGGGTTCATTTTTTCAATCCATTCAGTCCTCCACCGTGGCGCTCGGGCTCCTGACCTATTCCACCTTCCCCCTATTCGTAACCTTCATGGAACCCCGTTTGTTCCATGAACGGCTTCGTCCCTTTGATGTGGGGACAGCCGCCGTGGTCTTCTTCGGCCTCATCCTGGTCCTCCCTTCCTTTGATTTCGGAAGCCATATCACCCAAGGGGCCTTGTGGGGGGTTCTGTCGGGTTTCACCTTCGCCGTCCTTTCACTGCTTAACCGGTATTACGTACGGAGTTATTCTTCATCAGTGATCGCCTTTTACCAGAATCTTTTCGCGGCGCTTATGATCTTCCCTTTTTTTCTCCCAAAACCCCTCCACGTTACCGGTAAAGACATCTTTTCCCTCTTCCTGCTCGGTGTTCCATGCACGGCCCTGGCCCATGTCCTCTTCATCAAGGGGCTGGGTCGCGTGAGGGCCCAGATCGCCGGGGTGGCGGCGAGCCTTGAGCCGGTTTATGGAATTCTATTGGCGCTCCTGCTTCTTGGAGAAACTCCATCGGTAAGAACGATCATCGGTGGGAGCATGATCATCGGGGCGGCCGTGACCACGGCCTTGAAGCCCAAAAACTCTTCGTGAGAATGAAAAGGTATTCAATGGAATCGCTTTCAGCGAGGGGGGTAACCGGACTGTCTGCAGAGGCTCGAAGGCATGCTGATCTCTCGGCTCCGGGGTCGATCTCCCCTATGAGGAGCTCGGTCACGTCCATGGCCGGGGTTCTCAATCGGTAATCGTCTTCTTCAGATTGGGGTAAGTCGCAGGTTGATCCCGATGCACTATCCGGCTCTCCCCGTCCCGCGCCGTGACGTTCTCGTAAACCCCGTCATCCCGTTTTACCAGTTTCGTAAACCCCAAATCCCGCAGTTCGGTATCGCTTTTCGGCATATTGATGTTGGGCCTGGAGATAATCTTCCGAACGGCACCGCCGCAGTGGGGGCAGCGGGTAAGGGGGGCGTCTTTAATTGACTGCCTGATTTCGAAAATCCTGCCCGTCTTACAGGATCCATCTATATGTTCGTATTCGTAAATCGGCATCGAATGACCGCGCCTCCCAACGTCCCAACGGCAGAGCGGGCTATCTTCTCTGCATAAAGATCATCCTATCAATCGGAAGAAGTTTCAAGAAAGGCCCTGTACCCCTTGTAGGTCATGTAAAGATCCCCTTTGTGGGAGATCTCGAAGGGAGAATGCATGGATAGCACTGGAGGGCCGCAATCAATGATCTCCATTCCATAGACCGAGAGGAACTTCGAAACGGTGCCCCCGCCGCCGGCATCCACCTTCCCCAGCTCCCCGGTCTGCCAAACGACTCCCTGTTCACTGAACAACTTCCGGAGCCAACCCACATATTCCGCATTCGCGTCGTTGGCCCCCACCTTGCCGCCACGCCCCATGAACTTCGTCAAGCAAACGCCGTATCCCAGCATGGCGGCATTGCGCTTCTCATGAACGTCCTGGTAATCGGGATCCAGGGCCCCGTTTACGTCCCCGGAAAGGGCCTTCGAGGCGGCAAGGACCCGATAAACGGTCCTTGGATCGGGTCTCCGCCCCTCCAGCACAAGCAGGTCCTGGACGATGGACTCGATCAACCGGGTCTTGGCACCCGTAGCCCCATCGCTGCCGGTCTCCTCCTTGTCCACGAAGAGGACCAAGGCCGTCTTCTCGCTCTTCTCCTCTCCATCCAGGAGGGCCCTCAGACTGGCAAAAGCACAAATCCGATCATCCTGGCCGTAGCCCCCTACGAGGGATCTGTCCCAGCCCACGTCCCTGGCCTTCTCGGCGGGCACCACCTCAAGTTCGGCACTGACGAAGTCCTCTTCGACAATGCCGTATCGCCTGTGGAGGTGATCCAGGACCGCCAGTTTGAATCTTTCCTTGGTCTCATGGTCGCCCAAGGGGATACCCCCTACGAGCAGATTAAGTTTCTCCGCCGGAATGGCTTCTTCGAGTTTTTTTTCGTACTGGGTTTTCCGGGCCAGGTGGGGGAGAAGATCCAGAATGGCGAAAACAGGATCTTCCGGATCTTCCCCGACAGCCAAATCCAGACGGCTTCCGTCACCTTTCACTATTCGGCCATGGAGCGCCAGGGGTCTCGCCACCCAGTGGTACTTCTTAACTCCTCCGTAATAATGAGTCTTCATGAAACCGAGGTCGGCCTCCTCGTAAATGGGCCTCTGCTTGAGATCCAGGCGCGGGGAATCGATATGGGAGACGATCAGGCGCATCCCTTCCTCCAGAGGGCTCTTTCCCGGACGCACCAGGGCGATGCACTTCTCGTGGAGGACCCTCATCATTTTCTGCGGCGGGCCCGTTCGGGGATCTTTTACGTAACCCTCCCTTGAGGCCGCTTCCATGATACACGAGACGGCTTCCCTCTCAGTCTTGGCCCGGTCGAGAAAGTCCTTGTATGCCTCTCCCAATGAAAAGACTCTTTCCCTGTCCCGGGTTTTCAATACGTCCCACACGGGCCGCGGCCGGTATTCCAGGTCTTCCTTGAGCTTTTCAATCTTTATCTTCGCCGTTTCTCTCTTTTTCTTTTTATCCACCTGATTATCCTCTCGGGTTGCGGCTACCGCCAGGTCCTGTCAGACGGATAACCCCACGCGCAGGGCCCCTCTATTCCTTCCGATTGATTTTGTCCCTTAGTATCGACGAGGGCCGGAAGGTCACCACTCGCCTCTCAGCAAGGATCAGGTCTTCACCAGTGGCTGGATTCCGCCCCCTTCTGCGTCTTTTGTGTTTTACGCAAAATTTTCCGAACCTTGAAATCAATACGTCCTCCCCGTTTTCGAGAGTCCTTTTCACGATTTCCAGGAGGGTTTCCGAAATCTCCTGGGCCCGCTTATAGGTGAAGCCCAGCTTTGCCACGTCCTCGAAGATCCTGCTTTTCGTAAGTGTCATTCTCTCTCCCGTTCTCCTCCAAGATTTCTTTAATTGCGTTCCGTCCTGGTTCTTCCTTGTCTCCCCAAGGGAGCACACCTGAGTTGTGAAAGTTTAACTTGTGCCCATCCATAGATAGGTAATCCGCCTATCTATGGATGGGCACTAACTTAGTATTTTTAAAGAGTTAAATCAATAAAACAATTCCACCGGCAAATTCAAGGAATTTTCAGAAAACAGACAAAAAACCTCCTGGACCCCGGCCCTTCAAGCATCCGGAAAAACAAGCTCATCGGGCCACTCCCTACCGTGCCCGTCCTGGGGACCCTTTCTGCAGGCATCCACCACCAGCCGCCCCCCGCGGATAAACATATCCCGCTCCGGGTCCACGTTGTGAAAGAGTTTCCAGAGGAGCAAAGAATCCTTTTCAAACGATACATCCGGATCAAAGAGAAGGATGATGTTGAATCCCTTCAGGACCGGCAGATCGAAAAGTTTCCCGGCGAAATACCGCCCCCCCCTTTTGGGGTCTTTTTCCACCCCAAGGGCAAGGACCCGGTTCCGGGGGTGGCTTCCCCCTCCATCCCCGTTACAGGGGGCTATAGGAGAACACCCCGTCACTCCTTTAATGGCCTCCCGGATCCCTTCAAGCAACCGTCTCCCATGGATCGAACCTTTTTCAATGCTCTCTCCGGGGGTGTGTCTTGGTGGTTCCCCGGGCAATCTCCGGGTCAGGTCGATCCCTATTTTCGATCCAAAGATCGGGGTGGGGGAGGCATGGTCCAGGACATCCAGGATGCCCCTGGAAAATGTGATGTCCGTGGTGATATCAAAATCATGCAAAATCTTGGCCAAAATCTGCTCCGGATTCCGAAGATCCACGTCCTCGTCCACCACCAGGATGGATTTGCAGAAGCTTAACTGCCCCTGGCCCCACAACCCATACATGAGCTTCTGGGCATGTCCCGGATACTCCTTTTCCATGGATACCACCACCCCGTTGTGAAAGGCCCCCTCCCAGGGGAACCAGTAATCCACCATCTCGGGGAACAAGGCCTGCAGGAAGGGCAGAAAAAGCCGCTCGGTGGCCTTTCCCAGGTAACAGTCTTCCATAGGCGGAGGCCCCACCAGCGTAGAGCAATAAACGGGATCTTTTCGATGGGTGAGGGCCGTGACGTGGAAGACCGGGTACTCGTCCGGCAAGGAGTAGTATCCCGTGTGGTCCCCGAAGGGTCCCTCCAGACGCCGCTCCTCCGGGTCCACATACCCTTCCAGGACGAACTCGGCCTCGGCCGGGACCTCCATGTCCACCGTGAGGCACTTGGCCATGGTAACGGGCCGCTGCCGGATGAAACCGGCCAGGAGCATCTCGTCCCCGTTTCTGGGCATAGGGGCGGTGGCCGCGTAGATGGTTGCCGGATCGGCCCCGATTGCCACGGCGACCGGCATGCGCTTCCGGGCCCTCCTGTACTCACGGAAGAAATGGGCCCCGTCCTTGTGGACGTGCCAGTGCATCCCAGTGGTCCGCCGGTCAAAAATCTGGAGACGATACATCCCCGTATTCCGCCGGCCGCTCTTCAGGCTCCGGGTAAAGACCATAGGTAGAGTGATAAATGGACCTGCATCCTTCGGCCAGTGGTGAAGGATGGGCAAGCGGGTGAGATCCACCTCCTCACCCCGGTAAACAACTTCCTGGCAGGGCGGGGTTCCTGTCAGGTGACGCCTCGGAAAACAGCGGGTAACCGGGAGCACCCGGGGGAGAAGAGCGAGTGTATCCCGCAATCCCCTGGGAGGACGCAACTCGATCAGGCGCCTCATTCTCTCCGTAAGATCTTCCAGGCGGCTGACCCCCAGGGCAAGGCAGATGCGTCTTTCGCTCCCGAACAGGTTGGTCACAACGGGATAGGGAGACCCTTCGACCCGGGCAAAAAAGAGGGCCTTTCCCCCGCCCGGACTCTTGGACTCCCGGTCCGTCATCCGGCTGATCTCAAGGTAGGGAGAAACCGGCCTTTCCACCCTTTTCAGTTCTCCCGTCTCCCGGAGGGTGCGGAGGAATCCCGAAAGATTTCTATATCCACGTTTCAATTTTTCTCGCTCCAACCATGGATCCCCGGTTCCTTTTCTCACTGAGACAAACGTTGATTCCCTTACAACCGAACCTGGTTTTGAGATTCCCTCCTCAGTGGATCCCCCTTGCGATCTCGTTTGCCAGGACCCCGAAAAACAGGGTCAGGGAAATGGCACTGTTTACATGGAAAAAGGCCAGATCGATACGGGATAGGTCATGGGGCCGGACCAGGCTGTGCTCCGCCACCATGAGGGCTCCGATCAAGAAGAGGGCAGCCATGTAAGGCAGTCCCATATCAAAGACGATGAAGACCAGGAAAAAGAAGAGGAAGGAGCAGACATGAAGCAACGTGCTGACCTGAAGAGCGGTTCCCACCCCGAACCGGGCCGGCAGGGAGAAGAGTCCCGCCTGCCTGTCAAAGGCCGTATCCTGGCAGGCATAGAGAATGTCAAAACCAGCGATGTAAGTCAAGAGGGCCATGGAGAGGGTCAGCACCGGCCAATCGATCCCTCCCGTAACAGCGATCCAGGCGCCCAGGGGGGCAAGGGAAATGCCGAACCCCAGAAACAGGTGGGAAAACGTGGTGAACCGCTTGGTGTATGAATAGAAAAAAAGGACTCCCAGGACCGGGAAGGAGAGGAAAAAGCACAAAGGGCTGATCATGGCGGCAGCGAGGACGAAAAGGGCGGAGAAAAGCACCACAAAAAGGGCCGCTGCCCTTACAGAGATCGTTCCCCTCGGGATCGCTCTGTTGCTGGTCCGCGGGTTTCGGGCATCGTAGCGGGCGTCCACGATCCGGTTGAAGCCCATGGCCGCGGAGCGCGCCCCCACCATGGCCACCAGGATCCAGAACAGGAGAGAGAAGGAAAGGGGATGATCTCGGCGGGCCAGGAGTACGGCGGCAAGGGCGAAGGGAAGAGCGAACACCGTGTGGCTGAACTTAATCATCCGAGCGAAGATCCCGACCCGGCCGAGAAGGTCCGGAACCGAAGCGTTTCTCTCTCCCTCCCTTCCGGCCTCCAGCATTTTCCAGACACACAGGGTGCGTTCGAGGTAATTGAAGAGCTCGTAGAAAAGGACCCCTAGAAGGCTCATGCCGATGATTCCGGCGAACATCCTATCATAGGCCGCACGGCCCCAGGAATCCATAATGAGAAAGCCGAGCCCCCTGGAGGTGGCAAAGGACTCCACGAAGAAGAGAACCGCGATGCCCGCCCCTGTGCCGATCCTGAGGGCCGTGAAACCGTGGGGAAGGGCTGCGGGAATCAGGATGTGCCTCAGGGCCTGCCATCCCCCTCCGCCCATGGAGCGAAAGGAATCCAGGTGTTTCTTGTCCATCCCCAGGATCCCGTCCCGGGTGGCCACCAGAATCTGGTACCCGGTGATCAGTGCTATCATGAGGATCTTGGGGGCGTTTCCCAGCCCCAGGAGAAGAAAAAAGACGGGTAGGAGCACAATTTTCGGGATGGGATAGGTCAGGAAAACGAGGGGCGCGAGCAGATCATCCGCCTTCCTGGAGTATCCCAAGAAGATCCCGGAAGGGAAGGCCGCTGCCCACCCAAGGGCCATTCCCGCGCCGACCCGCAAGGCGCTGATACCAAAATGCCCCCAGAAGACCGAGGTCTTCAACTCCCGGCCGAAGGCACGGAAGGCCACCTCGGGGGGAGGCAACACCGCGGAACCAAGAAACGCCGCACACCCCTTCCAAAGGGCGATGAGCAGAAGACCGGAAATCATGTAGCGTCCCATCCGTCTCATCCCAGCGCCCTCCGGACCTCCCGGATCCTTTCAAAGTATTCGGGTTCCATCCGGAAGTTCGGGTTCCCGAAACCTCGATTTTCGATGATCACCTTGACCCGGGCCGGACGATCCGTCAATACCATGATATGCCGCCCCAGAAAGACGGCTTCCTCCACGCTATGGGTCACCAGGACATAGGTCAGGCGCCTTGTCCTCCACATGGTCAGGATGGTGTCCTGGAGACGTTCCCTCGTAAGGGCGTCCAGGGAAGAAAAGGGTTCGTCCATCAGGAGGATCGACGGGTCCGAGGCCAAGGCACGGGCGATAGCCACCCTCTGTTTTTGGCCTCCGCTCAACTGGACAGGGTAGCGATCCGCCAGAGGCAGCAGTCCCAGGTCATCGAGAAGACCGGCGGTGACATCTCTGCACTTATCGCGTTTCCACCCCTTCAGCTTGGGTGCCAGAAAGACGTTTTCCCAAACCGTCTTCCATGGAAAAAGGCCGTAGTCTTGGAGGATGAAGGCGGTGTTTGGAGGGGCGGCTTCCTTCCCTGATCCTTTCTCCACCCTGCCCGAGGTGGGATGGAGAAGTCCGGCAAGGATATAGAGCAGGGTCGTTTTTCCGCACCCCGAGGGCCCGATGACGGCCAGCGTCCTCCCGGGAGAGAGGGTGAATGAAATGCCGTCAAGGACCTCCGTGTCGACCCCAAAACTCATCGAGAGACCTTGGACGGATATCATGGGAGACAGGGAGACACCTCCTCTTACCGTGCCCGGCCTGAATATACCACCTCTTCATAGGCCATGGGCGTATCCATAAGGCCGTTTCGAATGAGCCAATCCTGGGCGTCTTCGATGTCCTTGGGATCCGGAAGGGTTACGGGAGGGAATCCCGGGATCGAATACCGGTCTTTGAGGGACTTCGGGAACCGGGTCCGATTAAGGAGCGTTGCCATGTACCCGCCCGGGTTCGCGTTGATAGCATCCACAGCCTTCCCGTAAGCCTCGAGGAAACGCGGGACAATGGATGGGTCCTTCCCGGCCAGACCCCGTTTGAGGGCCAGGATCGTCAGGGTGGTCTCAAGAATTCGATCGTCCAGAAGCACCCGTCCCCCCTTTGTCTCGGCCAGGGTCACCAGGGGTTCCGGGAGGAGCGCCGCCGGGATCTGGTTTGCAAGGAGCATCTGGAGGCGGATGGGGATTTTTTTGATCTCCTGCTTTTCCACGTAGCCCGGCCCTTTGCCATAGGCCTGAAGGAGCCTGTCCAGGAGATACTCGATGATGGTAGCCCGGGAAATGGCCACCGGTTTCCCTTTAAGTCCGTCGAGATCTTGGATTCCCGACTCAGGAGCCGTAACCAGGGCGAACATTCGATGTACTGGATTGGCCTTGAAGGCCGTGGTCACGATCTCAAGGGTAAGGCGGGAACGGGCCAGGAGAAGTGTATTGAGGATGTCACCGAAATACCCGTCCAGCTTTCCCGCCTGGAGCGCTGCATCTCGTTCAAGCGCGCTCTGAAACGGGACGATCTCAAGATCCAGCCCCTTGGATTTGAAGAATCCCTCTTCCCGCCCGACCCACAAGGGGAGGGTATCCACCACGGGCAGGACCCCGAACCGGAGGACCTGACCCGCACAGGTATCCGTCACCATCAACAGGGGCGATACAACCAGAAAAATAAAGACTGTGACCCATTTCCCGAATGATCTCAACATAAATGTCTAACTCCCTTGGGCATAATTTGGAATTATTCCTCCAGCCTCTTCAACGCCGGATCGCCACCCACCTTACGAGAGGAACCCCGGGGGGTCAAGCCCAAAAGGCGGTTACCCCGGCTCCCGGGAGCACAGGCTTCTTGATAGCGGCTCCCTTTTCGATCAAGCATTCATCAATCACTACCTGATCCCTTCCTCGGTGGATTCTCCTGGTACACGGGGAGATAGATACAAACCGTGGTCCCTTCGCCCACTCCGGTATCCACTGATAGATACCCTCCGTGGTTTTTTACGATCCCGTACACGGCGGCCAAACCCAACCCACGCCCCTGGAACTTGGTCGAAAAAAAGGGATCGAAGATTCTCTCCCTGGTCTCATCGTCCATTCCTTTGCCGTCGTCCTCCACCCTCAAGCAGGCATAAGGGCCCGGCTTGAGCCCCGGATGTCTCTGGGAAAAGGTCTCATCCACCTCCCTGTCAAAAGCGGATATTCGTACCCGGCCTTCGCCTTCGATGGCCTCCAGGGCATTGTCCACCAGGGCCTCGAGGGCCATTTTCAGTTGTGTACCATCACCTCTTATCGGGGACACATCCTGCACAAGCCTCAACTCCAGCTTTATATTTGACGGAAACTGCTCCCGAAACCGGGGAAGACAAGATTGAACCAGCTCGTACAAAGAGATGGAACCTGACAGGTACTTTCCGCCCCTTGCATAGGCCAGGAGTTTCATGGTCAACTCACCCATTTTGGAGGCGCAAGCCCTGATGGGCCCCAGGCTCTTTTTTCCTCCAAACCCGGGAAGACTCATCTCCAGGAGGTCCAGATGGGAAAAAATGACGGACAGGGCATTATTGAACTGGTGAGCGATGCCCCCTGCCAGGGTTGCTACCGCCTCCATCCTGCGGGCCTGTTGGAGTTCAATTTCCATGCTCCTGGTCTTAGTGATGTCTCGCGCCATGTGGACAGCCGAGACGATGTTTCCCTTATCGTCGAACACCGGATCCACCGTCACCAGGAGCCACCGTCCGTCCGGTAACAGTACTTCGGTACTCGATCTTTTCCCTTCCCTGATCATCCTGGGGACTGGGCAATCGGGAATCGGTTCCTCTGTGTGATGGACAAGGGAGTAACATTTCCGCCCCACGATCTTTTCTTCGGGCAATCCCAGAAGTCTCCCGCCGGCTTGGTTCGATCTCATGATATTAAAATCTAGATCTACGAGGCAAATCCAGTCCGAGATGGCATTGAATGTCTTCTCCCACTCAACCCGGCTCCGTTCCAGGGCCTCCTCCATGAGCTTGCGTTCGGTAATGGGCAAAATGGCCTCCAGGACCGCCGTCACCTTTCCTTCCGCGTCCCTGAGGGGGGTGGCAACGATCTGAATCCAGATCCTGTTTCCTTTGGCGTCCCTGCCCTCCTGCTCCTGGGTGACGGAATCCTTTCCCGTGGCGAAAATTTCCTGTGCGCCGCAGCCCGGGCACATCCCGGGCTGCTGGAAGTAGGCCCTATAGCAGGGCTTTCCCTCCACTTCCCCGAAAAGGTCCTTGAGGATCTTGTTTGCCCAAAGCGTCCGGTAGTCCCTGGAGATGACCGCTAGGCCGATGCCGGCATTCCGGGTGACCGCATCCAGCTTATCCCTCTCAAGCCGGGCCTCTCTCTCGGCCCTTTCCCGCTCCTCGATCTCCCACTTCAGTTCCTCGTTTCTTTCTTCAAGTTCGACCGTCTGATCCGCCACCCTTTCGGCGAATCGCTCCCGAATCTCCACCAGTTCCCTGATTGAGAAGTGAATTCGCCTGGCCGTAAGATAGGTAAGGACCCCGAAAAGCAGGAGCATGGCACCCATGGCCAGGTGTAGGCCGTCACGAAGGAGGCTGAAACGCACGATGGTCGGGACAAGGGCCGGGATGCTGAAAGCGAGATAGGCAGGCATGACGGGAGAGAGGGTTCCGACCCCTCCTGCCACCATCCCCACCAGCACGAAGGCTATAAGTACTTGATGGGCAGAAGAATTTTCGGGAAAGAGAAGTAACCCGGCCGAACCCCACAAGGCCCCGGAAAGAGCGATCCCTGCCAGAAACCACCTCCGTGCGCGGAGGACCTGACGCCCTCCCTCAAGAATCCCCTGGAAACGCCTGACCAAGGGGTACCGTAGCAATGCAAAGAGCACCGATACAATCAGCCACGGGATCAACAGATTGTGGGAAATCTTTTTCCAAAGGATGAAGGCAAGAATGGGGGCGTTTACGAGGGTGCCGGCGATACCCACGGGCGCAAGGCGATAAAGCTCCTCCACCAGGCATGCCCCCACATTGGTATCCACACCATCGGGATATTGCCCAATTTGTTTCGCTTGCATATAATCCCTTGTCGTTGTGGTTTAGGCCCGCTGATCCCTTCCAAATCCAGGGAATCCCGCCTCTCCGTAATCGTCAACTCCAGATCCATCCTGGCTGACAAACAAAACCACCAGGGGAATAATGCAATCTCCTCTCCACTCAAAAACAAAAATTTCTATCCTTTATCAAGAAGTTACTAAAAAAATCAAGTCGTAAATCAAAAATAGGCGAAAAATTGTACACAAAAATGCACACGCATGGAAAAATATGTCACCCTTAGAATAACAGCGATCCAGCTTTGTTCACCCCCCTGAATTGGATACTTTTTACCCAGCTCTTAACCATTCTACCTGGAAACCTGGATACTTTTTACCCGATTTCATGGGCCAGTCTTTTCTTTTCTCCAAAAACAGACAAACAATTATCCTGAAATATTAATAGGTTACAGCAATATGCCACATTGTGGTACATTCATTGCAATAAACTACGGTAAGACCTGAACATAACGGGGAATTGGGTTGGATCCAGACCCGCCTGTGCACAAAGGCGCCCCGCCTATCTCCGCTGCAGCCTGGCTGCGGGGTATCCAGACGAAGGCGTATAAAGAAGCGGGTAAGATGTAAAATCCGCTGATTACAACCTAAATTGAGCGATTTCCGAGTTTTCTGGAGATGCAAGGCGCGCGAGGATTCAGGAATGAGGCGTACATATCAGTACGCCGCAATGACGGAATCCGAAGCGCAACGCAGCAGATCCGGTAAAATCGGAAATCCCGAAGGGTTTCAAAATTTGATGATTTGAAAAAGAGATACATATGCCATGCCCTTGACCTTA
>JAFDEE010000069.1 GCA_019310525.1 Deltaproteobacteria bacterium
TCTCATGAAAGAAAATGGGGTTGAAAATCGTAATGGTAGTGCCAAGAGCATTTTGCATCCCCGTATTGCCTTGTTTTTACTATGTTTCTCAAATTCAACTGTCAAAGATCAGTTAAGGTGTCCAGGGGAAGTGCTGAAAGATGCCGATAAAAAAGGCTACTTGCTGTGGCAAGTAGCCTCATTGTTGAACTTTGGCGTCCCCAACCGGATTTGAACCGGTGTTGCCGGCGTGAAAGGCCGGTGTCCTGGACCTGGCTAGACGATGGGGACGAAGGAATTTAGGAATAAGGTGTGGCCCACCTCAGGCTGCTCAACCGGAAATGATTCTCTCGATCCCCGGTTGGTGGGCCGTGCAGGAATCGAACCTGCGGCCAACGGATTAAAAGTCCGCTGCTCTACCAAACTGAGCTAACGGCCCCGCCTTAAAAAAAGTTATATTATCAAATTTCACAAAATTGTCAAAATTTTTTTTGGTTTTTTCATTCGCCTTCGCCAAGCTATCCTGTAGCAAGCTACAGGGAGGAATGACGGGGCGAACTTCGTCGGAATTCCGCTCAAGATACCCCGTTGCTTGCAGGGGAGAGCCTCATTTCGTGACTAGGAGACTCGGAAGATATGCTCGCGGATGAGGGCCAGCTCTTCCTCGTTGGGCTCGTAAGGGTAGTTCCACTGCTTTACATCGGGCAGGCAGTTTCCGAAGGGCCGATTGCAGGCCACCTTGCCGTCCTCCCCCAGGCATCCTGTGGTCATGAAAGGCGTGCCCCGATCGATGATTTCCCTCAACCTGAGCGGATCCAGGCCGAAATCGATGATATGGCCCTCCGCATCAAAGGCCATATCCTTCATTTGCACCGATTCTTCCTCGATCAGGAACCGGGCGAGTTGCACCCTGAGATAGGTAGGCCAGGGGGGCTGGGGCCTCTCCGCCATGGCCGATCCCTTCTCGGCGAAGAAGGCGAAGAGATGGTTGTAGACCCCCATACGCCAGAGTCGGTCCATTATGGCCACCATTTCTTTTTCCGTTTCGTCCATTCCTACCATGAGATGGGCGCCAACGTGGGGATGACCGAATATTTTCAGCCCCAGCTCCAGGATTTCCCAATATCTCTCCCACTTGTGGGGACCGCTGACACCCTTGCCGCGATAGCGCTCGAAGAGTTCAGGGGTGGCCAGGTCGATGGCTATGCCGATCTTGTCCGCCCCCGCCTCCTTCATGGCGACCAGGTCTTCCTCGCGAAGCAGGGTGGGGCTGATGAGGATTGAAATGGGTATCCTCGTTTCATCCTTCAGTCTGCGGGTCATCTCCAGGGTGTGCTTCCGGCATTTCCCATTGGTGATCATGGAGATACATGTACGCTTCACGTAGGCGGGAGCCTGGTTGATGGCCTCGATGATCCGATCCATGGAATAGACCGGCCATCCCACGTTGATGAAGCTTTTCTCTTCGTATGTCCCGGGACGCTTCTTGGCCAGGCCGCAGTAAGCGCAATTGGCCGAACATCCCTCGGGGTAATGGACCAGGAGATTGACGCACCGGTTCACCGCTCCCCGGTACATCCTCCCCTCCATCAACCCCAGGCTCATGGCCGAGGCGTGACTTACCTTGGCGTAGCGGGGGCTCTCAATCCTCATCTCTTTTGATACGGCTTCCATAACTTCACCCGATCGAGTCAGTGGTGTCAGCCTGCAGCGGCCGGTCTCGATTCCTGCGCGCGGCGCCTTCTGTGCCCGTTATAATCGAACCTGATTTTCCTTGGCATTCAGGATCGCCCTGGTGAGGGTCGGGACATCGAGTCCGTAAATCATATCGTCGCGCCAGACCCGGGATAGGTTCTCCCGGATCCTCTCGGGCCTTGCCGAAGTCCACTTCAGGGCCTGCTCCAGGCGGTTTACGTCCTCACTGGTGGAGAAAAAATCCCCGGTGATCACCACGTTCTCGATTGACCCCCCGGAAAGGGACAGGTAGATCTCCAGCAAGCCCGCCCTGGTTTTGAGCCGGCCGATGCCCATGCGGGAGCGGGGGTGCTTGTGAGAAAAGATCCATTCCTTTCGTGTATAACGGTTTTCGATGAAATCCCGTATCCTATCCTGTTCCCATTCGTCGGGCCGATCTTCTTGAAAACGGATCCTGAAGGTCTCCTCGAAGGCCTCCCGGACGGCCTCCATGACCTCTTCCACCTGGATATCGGCCCGTCCGGCCTCCATCCTCACCGTGGTCATCCGCCGGCTGAAGCAATTGTACCCCTTATCCTGGAGCTTGATGAGGGGAGTGTTCATGATATCGGTCATCAGCTCGATATCGAAATCCACGAGGAGGCTCGTATGGAAAAGCAAACTCTTTCCTGTTTCTGCTGAAGCCGAAAGGCCGGCCAACTTTTTCCCCTCCACTTCCAGGTCATTCTTGGGAACGAAGTTGGAGCGGATGCCGAACCGCTGAAGGGCCCTGCCGAGGACTCCCCCAAGGGTCACGAACACCCCCCCCATTCCGCCTCCGGCGAGGCCTGGATAGTCGGCGTTGATTCCGAATCCCAAGGCCATGATTTCGGGTCCCATGATGACCGTCCCGCCGCCGGTGCTCCTGCGGTTGTATTCGATGCCCCGGGCATTGCACCGGTCCAGTTTAAGCGCGGCCTCGATGTCCTGATACTTGCCGACAATAGCAGAGGGCACGAAGGTGTAAAGGTGAAGGATGGGGGGGGATTGGTGATTTTCAACGGATTGAGGGAGGGTGTCGTCCACCGCCAGACCCTCGGCGGTGGACATCGGCCTCTCGGTGTTAATGAAAAGACGCCACTCGCCCCTCATTTTTCTTCGGCTTTGGCCCTTTCCTCTTCGGCCCGTCTCACTTCCGCCTCGATGAATTCCACCAGGGCTTCCCCCTGCATGAGATTCCCGAGTTCGGATTCGAGGTCCTCTGCCTCGATGACCAAGATCCATCCCTTGCCGTAGGGATCCGTATTGATGAGACTGGTGTCTTCTTCAAGCTCCTCATTGACCTCGACGATTTCCCCGGACACCGGAGCCACAAGCTTCCCGATCCACTTCCTGGATTGGATCTTTCCGCAGACTTCTCCCTGGCTTACTTCATCCTCTTCTTCCGGGAGATCGATAAAGACGATATCGCCTGCCTCTTTCTGGAAGAAATCGTTCATGCCCACGGTCACCTTGCTGCCGTCAACGCGGGCCCAGCTGTGATCCTTGTGGTAATAAAGGTCGTCCGGCATGTTGTAGCCTTTGATATCCGCCATAGTATCCTCCTTGTTTTTTTCTCTTAGGAGTTTGAATCCGCTTTATCAAAACCGCCCGGGTTCCGAGACCTTTGACGTCAATCGATCTATCCCACTTATGAAACCGGTTGAGAATATTGTCGATTTTCCAGTATCAACCGGCTCCCACCGCGCCGATTTGAGGTTATATAAATCATCGGTACCGGAATGGCAACCAAATTATTCACATTATAGCTACATCCACTATTCGAACCTGGCCTGGACGGCCCGCCCGTGGAGGGGAAGTCCCTCGGCCTCAGCCAGGGTGGAGACGACTTCCCGGAGGGAGGCCAGGCCTTCACTACTGAGATATTGAAAGGTGGGTTTCTTGATGAAGTCGTCCACCGATAGCCCCGAAAACATCCGGGCCCCCCGTCCGGTGGGAAGGACGTGATTGGTCCCGGAGGCATAGTCACCCGCAGGGACAGGTGAATAAGGGCCGAGAAAGATGGATCCGGCGTGGCGGATACGGTTGAGGGTCATGAATGGATCCCGGGTGAGGATCTGGAGATGTTCAGCCGCATATTCGTTGGCAAATTCAATGGCCTGGTCAATGCTTCGGGCCACGAGAACGTGGGATCGTTTTCTGAGTGACGTCTCGAGGATTTCCTTTCGGGGTAGATCGGGATATTCCCTGTCCAGGATGCGGCATACCTCCTGAGCCAACCGGGGGGAGGTGGTGACCAGCACCGCCGCAGAGTCCGGATCGTGCTCGAGCTGGGAGAGGAGGTCAAGGGCGATCCATTCCGGGTCCGCACTGGAATCGGCCAGAATGAGGGCCTCGCTTGGACCCGCGGGGGAGTCGATGTCCACCCTCCCGTAGACCAGCATCTTGGCGGCGGTCACGTATTTGTTCCCCGGGCCCACGATCTTGTCCACAGCAGGGACGGTCTCGGTGCCGTATGCCAGGGCCGCGATTCCCCAAGGGCCGCCCGCCTTGAAAATCCGGCGACACCCGGCGATATCGGCCGCCACCAGGGTGACGGGATGGACCTTCATGCCTTTCCCCGGAGGGGTGGTTATGATGATCTCTGAAACCCCTGCGACCCTTGCAGGAATAACGGTCATGAGAACCGTGCTTGGATAGGCGGCCCTTCCCCCCGGGACGTAACACCCGACGCGGTCCATGGGCCGCGTGATACGCCCGGCGAGGATTCCAGGCTGGACTTCGATGAACCACATCTCCCGTTCTTTCTGGGCTTCGTGGAACCGTGAAATGTTTTTGGCGGCCTTCCTGAGACCCTCCAGGATCGCCGGATCTACCTGTTCATAGGCCTCCCGGATCTCCCTGGGCGTAACCACCAGGTCTTCGACCGATAAATCCGACTTGAATTCCCTGTTGACTTCAAGAAGTGAAGCGTCCCCCGATTCCTTCACCCCCTCGACAATCTTCCGTACGTAGTCATAGATGGAAGATATTTCTTCCATTGATCGCTCCATGATGCTTTTTCGCCTGTCAGGGGGCAGATCGTTGATATTTTCAGGATTGATGATCATGGCGTATCGGGTCCTTTCTTTTTGAATCTTTCTTGCCGTGGAGATTGCAATAATCTTTCAGGGCATCCACCGTGGTCTGAAAGGCCAGGTCCCGCCAGGGGATTTCATCGGGGTGGAAAAACCTGACATCCTGGATTTCCTCCCCCGATAAGGGTTCCCCGGCGGTATGCCGGGCCAGGTAGACCGCCACGACCACGCTTTCTCCCTCGTTGGAGTAAATACCCAGGAGGCCTGTGATTTCGGCCCGGATCCCGCATTCTTCCTCTGTTTCCCGAAGTGCGGCCGCTTCCACCACTTCTCCCCGGTCCACATGCCCCCCGGGGAGGGCCCATTTGCCCCTGCGGGGACTGAGATCCCGGCGGGTCAGCAGGATCTTCCCGTCCCTTTCCACGATGGTGCAGGCGGCAAGCTTGGGATCCAGGTAGAAAACGAATCCGCACACCGAACATACCAGCCTTGAAGGTTCTGTCTCCTTCAGCTTCTTGGTGTCCAAACCACCGCCGCATACCGGGCAGTAATGATATTCATATTTTCGATGCATGCTGGAGGATCCGAACCCTTGAACCGTGGCGATCTTTTTCCATCTTTCTGTCCCGTGGCGGGATATGCAAAAGAAGGATTCAGTGCGGTCGTTCCTCAAGAAATCGAGGGCCGTACATTTCCCTTGACTGGGTCCTTTCCTATCACTTACCCTGCGGGTGTGCAAGATCAATCATCCACGGCGTTCCGGATCCCCGGGAATTTTGCGAGGGGTGCCCATGGTCCATGATCCGGTATTCTCGGATTACCCAAAGGAAATCATCCTCAAGGACGGCACCGGTTTGACTCTGAGACCGCTTCGGGCCGGAGACGAGTTCCCCCTGTTTCAGATGTACAAGGAACTTCCGGCCGAAGACCGCTGGTTCAACGATGAGAACGTGACGGAGTTCAGTGCCATCGAAGGATGGGTGAAAGACTCGGGTTCCCCGGACAACATCACCCTGGTTGCGGTACTGGAAGGGCGAATCCTGGCGAACGGCCGGCTTCTCAGGGAAAAAGGCAGCCCCAGGGCCCACATCGGGAAGATCAGGATCACCGTGGTCCCCTCCTACCGGGAAAAGAACCTGGGAACCTGGGTACTCTTCGACCTCATGAATCTGGCCATGTCCATGGGATTGAAAATTCTCGTGATGGAACTCGTGGAAGATCGGGACATCGCCGTGATCCGCAGCGCAAAGAGGCTCGACTTTTCCCCTGAGGCCATACTCAAGCATTTCGTCAAGGACGATCAGGGGAACTACAGAAACCTTATCATCATGGTCAAGAGGCTTTACCTTGGATGGGAGTACGAGGGAGGCCTTTCCCTGAAAAACCCGCTCCTGAGGGAGTAGGTCCCCTCGGCACCCGTAGATTATCGATTCCCCATGCACCGCCCCCCCACCGCCCACCATTCCCTGGATCCCGAGGCACTCCGCGGCAGGCTCCCGGAGGGACCCGGCGTGTACCTGTTTAAGGACGAATCCGGGGAAATCCTCTACGTGGGGAAGGCCAAAAACCTCAAGAAAAGAGTCCTGTCCTACTTTCGCCCTCCCTCGGAACTCCCTTACAAAACAGGCCTCATGATGAGCCGGGCCAGGGGCCTTGACACCATTCTCACCGGCACGGAAACCGAGGCGTTCATCCTTGAGAGCACCCTCGTCAAAAAACACCTCCCCCGATACAACGTCGTGCTTCGAGACGACAAGGCTTATCCCTGCCTGAGGCTGGATGTCAAGGATCCCTATCCCCGCTTGACGATCGTGCGGAGGATCAAAAAGGATGGGGCCAAGTACTTCGGTCCTTTCTCCTCGGCCCAGGATGTCCGGAAGACCCTCAAGCTGATCAACCGGATCTTCCAGCTCCGCAAATGCAGGAGCCGGGAGATCCCGAAACGTTCCCGACCCTGCCTGAACGAGCAGCTCAACCGGTGTCTGGGGGTCTGCGTCCGCGAAGTTTCCAGGGAGACCTACGGGGAGGTCGTGGAACAGGTGCGCCTTTTCCTGGAAGGAAGAAACCATGAGCTCATGAAGCAACTGGAGAAAAAAATGAGCCAGGCCGCCTCCGAACTCCGCTACGAGGAGGCGGCACGGATCCGGGACCAGATCAAGGCCGTGCAGCACGTGATCCAGGGGCAGCACGTCGTCTCGTCGAAGCTGGAAGACCAGGACGTGATCGGCCTGGAGGAAAGGGACGGCGCCTTCCAACTGGTGATCTTCTTTGTTCGAAAGGGCTACCTGAGTGGAACGCGGGATTACCTGATAAGGGACCGGGAAGCAAGCCGGTCTGAGGTTATGGAAGCCTTCCTGAAACAATACTACCCAGCGGAACAATTCATTCCAGGCCGGATCCTGATCTCGGAAGAAATCGCGGACCTCCCGTCCTTACGGGATTGGATATCTCATCTGGCGGGGAGGCGGGTGCTCATCGAGCGGCCCATGAGGGGGGAGAAGGTTCGACTGATCGAGATGGCCAGGAGGAACGCCGCCAACCTCCTTGAAAACCTAAAAGGAAGCGAGCAGGGTGAAATCATGGAACGGGTTGCCGAACTCCTTCGCCTTGAGCGACCCCCCCGGAGCGTGGAAGGACTGGATATATCCAATATCCAGGGAGAGATGGCCGTAGGGGCGGTGGTCTCCTTTGTGGATGGGCTCCCGAACCGATCCGGTTACAGAAACTACAAGATCAAGACCGTTGTCGGCGTTGACGACTACGGCATGATGAGCGAGTTGGTTTCAAGACGTCTAAAAAAGGGAGGGTTGCCGGATCTCCTCCTCGTGGATGGAGGGCGGGGGCACCTGCGGGCGGTGGAGCGGGCAGTCAGGAATTCGGGCCTCGCCGAGACGCCCTCCCTTGCCGCCATCGCAAAGGGAGAGGGGGATCAACCGGACAGGATCTATGTCCCTGGACGAAAAAATCCCCTATCTATCCGTCCCGACGATCCCGTGCTCCATCTCTTTATGCGGATTCGGGACGAGGCCCACCGAAGGGCGATTTCCTATCATCGGAAACTTCGGGCAGGCCGCTCGATGGAATCCTCGCTGGACGCCGTGCCGGGTGTAGGTCCGAAGCGGAAGCGGGCCCTGCTTGCCCACTTTGGAGACATGGAGTCACTGGGAAAGGCATCTGTCCGGGAACTGGCTGAGGTGGAGGGCATCAGCACCACCCTGGCCGCCGAGATCATCCGGGTCTTGAAAGGGCCTTCTGGAAAGGAAGATGGGCCTTCCGGCCACATCGAACATCATCGGGGGTGAACCGGGGGTACATGGATTGTGAGGATGTGGGGAAGGGGTCAAGGTCAACGGTATATATTTTGCAGCTCTCAGGTAATATCGGGCGTTAGATCGCCTTATTTCAGGAAGAGTCAATCGTCATTTGGAGAAGCAATCTCGTCGAGATTGGGATCCGTGGTTACAAGCAAAGGCAGGCACGTTCTTTTCGCCGCGTACGCCCGGCCGCTCCGGGCTTCTGATTTGGGGCTTTTCCCGCTCTCTTTATCCTGATTCTGGGTCGAAATACACATACTCAAAGAGAATCTCAACTTCTGCTTTTCGCTATGTAAGGATGGGACCTGAATCTTAAAAGTGACCATTTTTGATCAAAGCATGGATGGTTTTTTAGACATAGGGCCTGGGAGGGTCCTGCTTTGGACACCGAGGGGGAAGCAACCTTCACGGGAAAACCCCATGGAAGGGGGATACTCAAAGATAGGTCGCACCTTAGGATGAAGACCTGGGTGAAATGTTATTGACATGGGAAATACCCTTATGGTAATTTCCCCAAAATTCCTTTCATCCCTTATCTGCAACAACCTCCTGGTTGAGAGATCGGTTTGACCGCAAAAAAGATCACCATACTCTTAATCCCTGATGGGAGCCGCAGGCCCCGACAGTTCAAAATTCCGAGGGCTGTCCTCTGGTTTTCCTTCATCCTGATCCTGGGCTTTGTGGGGGGGCTTTACACCCTTATCACGGATTACTGGAACGTGAAAAAGCAAATGCCCCGCTTGGCCGAACTGGAAAAGAAGACTAAGGAACAGGATGTTCAGTTGACTGCTCTTGCCTTGAAGGTGGACGGCATGAGCAGCAAGATGGTGAAATTGAAACAGTTTGAAAACCAACTGCGGGTCATGGTCAATCTCGAACCCAACGAGGACAACGCCCAGCTTCTCGGCGTGGGTGGATCGGATCCTGCCCTCGTGGATCCTGCGCTGTTCCGGGAGCAGGATCAACGAAAACTGGTACGGCGGATGTACCGTTCCCTCGACAATCTGGATGTCGATATGTCCGCCCAGGCGGAGAAACTTTCCGATTTGTGCGCTTTCCTGAAAAATCAGAAGACCCTCCTGGCCTGTACGCCTTCCATCTGGCCCACGAGGGGGTGGATCAGTTCCCGTTTCGGTTTCAGGATATCTCCCTTCACCAACCAGAGGGAGTTTCACAGGGGGCTGGACATATGCACACGGGAAGGGGCCAAGATCGTGGCACCGGCTGATGGAGTAGTCGTCAAGATGGGCAGGGACTATGGTTACGGAATCGTCCTGACCATCAATCATAAATTCGGCATCGAGACCAAATACGCCCACCTGAAGAAGATCCTGGTTAAAAGGGGCCAGACCGTCAAGAGGGGAGACGTGATCGCCCTGGTCGGCAATACAGGCCGCTCGACAGGCCCCCACCTGCATTACGAGGTCCACTTGAACGGCGCCGCCGTGGATCCCCTTCGTTACATCCTCAACTAGTATCCATCCGTAAGTAAGGTGATTTTGTTAAAGGTCAAGCTTCCGGCCCGGATCGGCGCCGACCAGCTTTCGGATTTATTTCTTTCCTGTTTTGTGTATATAATCCCCTCCTTGCAGGTCCGTATGGATACAATGCACCATGGATGTTTGAGTACGTCCTCAAGATACATCGACCTTTGAGGACCCCGGCTTTCACTTGCGGTTTGATTTTTGTTGGAGAGTGCAGGGAATCGAAACGGGGTACATGAGGTCAAAACCCTTTCCCGCTGACAAGGCGAGAGGGGGAATAGAGGAATCGATCATGTTAGGAAATCTTCTTAAAGGTCTTTTCGGAAGTAAGAACGAGAGAGAACTTAAGCGCATCGCCCCCCTGGTCGATGCCATCAATCGCCTGGAGCCCGAGTTCCAGACCCTTTCCGATGAAGCGCTTCGGGCCAAGACCGATGAATTCAGGTCGCGCCTCTCAAACGGAGAAACCCTGGAGGACATCCTGCCGGAGGCCTTCGCCGCCGTGCGCGAGGCCTCAGTGAGGGTCCTGGGCATGCGCCATTTCGATGTTCAGCTGATCGGCGGGATCGTGCTTCACGAAGGCAAGATCGCCGAGATGAAGACCGGTGAGGGAAAGACCCTTGCCGCCACTCTTCCTCTCTACCTCAATGCCCTGACGGGTAAGGGAGTCCACCTGGTCACGGTGAACGATTACCTGGCAAAACGAGATGCGGAGTGGATGGGGGGAATTTACCGGTTCCTGGGGATGTCGGTGGGTGTCGTTGTCCATGGAATGAGCGATGAGGAACGCAAGAAGGCTTATGCGTGCGATATCACCTATGGAACCAACAACGAGTTCGGCTTCGACTATCTCCGGGACAACATGAAGTTCGATCTTGGGGACGTTGTTCAGCGGGGATTCCATTACGCCATTGTGGACGAGGTGGACAGTATCCTCATCGACGAGGCCAGGACCCCCCTGATCATCAGCGGTCCGGTGGAAAAGAGCGAGAACAAGGTCTATAACGAGGTCAAGCCCCTGATCATCAACCTCAGGAAAAAACAGGGCGCCATTATTCGATCGATCCTCAAGGAGTTGAAAACCCGGCTGGAGCAAGGAGACGAGGGAGAAAAGACCATTGAGCTGCTCGTCCAGGTCCGGCGGGGAGATCCTAAAAATCCCATATTTTTGGATATCCTGGCCCAGAACCAACACCTCAAGAAACAGATCGATCGCATGGAGAGTATGCTGAGCGCCCAGAAACTCCTGCCCGAACTGGACCAGGACCTTTACTGCGTCATTGATGAGAAGAGCAATTCGGTGGAGCTCACAGAGAAGGGGATCAGGCTTCTTGCCTCCAGCGGAAAGGGCGATTTCGTGCTCCCGGATCTCGACATGGAGAGCTTCGAGATCCGGGAGAACGCTGAGCTGAGCGACGAGGAAAAGGCCGAACGGCTCAAGGAACTGGAGGATCGCTTCATGCGGACCTCCGAACTCCTCCATGCCACCCAGCAGATGATCAAGGCCTACTGGCTTTTCGAGAAGGACGTCCACTACGTGATCAAAGACGCCCAGGTGGTGATCGTGGATGAATTCACGGGACGCATGATGCCCGGTCGCCGTTGGAGTGACGGGCTACACCAGGCCGTCGAGGCCAAGGAGGGCGTAAGTGTCGCCGAGGAGAACCAGACCCTGGCCACCATCACCTTCCAGAACTTTTTCAGAATGTACGAGAAACTCGCCGGCATGACGGGAACGGCCGATACCGAAGCCGCCGAGTTCAACAGCACTTACAACCTGGAGGTCCTGGTCATCCCGACCAACAAGAGGATGATCCGGAAGGACTTCCCCGACGTCATTTACAAGACCGAACGGGAAAAGTTCTTGGCCGTGGTGGAGGAGATCAAGGAACTCTATAAAAAGGGACAACCCGTGCTCGTCGGCACCATCACCATCGAGAAGTCCGAGATGCTGAGCCGGATGCTGAAGCGGGCCGGGATCCCCCACTCCGTCCTGAATGCCAAGCACCATCAGCGGGAAGCGGAGATCATCGCCCAGGCGGGACAGAAACACACGGTGACAATCTCCACCAACATGGCCGGCCGCGGTACCGATATCGTGCTGGGAGAGGGCGTCGTTGAGCTGGGAGGCTTGCACATACTGGGAACCGAAAGGCACGAGAGCCGACGGATCGACAACCAGCTTCGAGGGCGGGCGGGGCGGCAGGGAGACCCCGGCACCTCGCGTTTCTATCTCTCCCTTGAGGACGACCTCTTGAGGATTTTCGGCTCGGATCGGATGGCCAATATCATGGATCGTCTTGGCATGGAGGAAGGCCAACCCATCGAGCACAAGCTGGTTTCCAAGGCCATCGAAAACGCCCAGAGGAAGGTGGAGGCCCACAACTTCGACATCCGTAAGCATCTCCTGGAATACGACGATGTCATGAACAAACACCGGGAGATCATTTACTCCTTGAGGAAGGATATCCTGTCGGGGGACGGCGTCGGGGAGATCGTCCGAAACATGATGGACGAGAAGGTCGAGGAGTTGGTGGAGAGGTTCACGGATCCCAAGGCCTACCCGGATGATTGGGATCTGCAGGGATTGAAGGAGAATATTACCAGGCTGTTCGGTTTTAGGCCCAAGATAGGGCCGGAGGACCTCGGGGAGGAACGGTTCGATGCCCTGAAGACCGAAGAGCTTGTCGAAATGATCAAGGAGCAGGTCCACTCGGTCTACGACAAGCGGGAGGCCTATGTGGGCGCCCAGGATCTTCACACCATCGAGAAGTACATCATCCTGCAGATCATCGACAACCAGTGGGTAACCCATCTCCAGGACATGGAGCATATGAAGGAGGGCATCGGGCTGAGGGGATACGGCCAGATGGATCCTTTGCGGGAATATAAGAAGGAAGGGTATGCTCTTTTCGAGGAACTCATGGACCGGATCCGCGAGGAAAGCCTGATGACCCTCTCCCGCATCCATCTCATGAGGCGCGCTCCGGTGGAGGAGGAGATCCCGAAGAAGAAAAAACGGGCCATGCGGTACAGTCACGGTGACGGGGCGAGCCCGATGACCGTAAAGAGAGAGGGGAAGAAGATCGGTCGGAACGATCCCTGTCCCTGCGGGAGCGGGAAGAAGTACAAGAAGTGCTGCGGCAGGAACAAGTGAAGGCGGCATATCGCCGGGTGCCCTTCTTCGTCCCTTTCTCCCACCGAAGATATTTCCGTTTCAGGATAGCCGAAGGAAGAATCCTTCCGTGAACTCTTGGCTTTGACAGGAACCGAAACCATGGAAGAGAAGAAATTCACCGTAAGGGGCTTCAAGGCCTCAGCCCTGGCTGCAGGGCTTAAAAAGGATCAGAGTTTGGACTTGGGACTCATCGTTTCCGATGTGGAGGCTGTAGGGGCCGCTGTTTTCACGACCAATAGGGTTCAAGCCGCTCCCGTCCTCCTCAGCCGGGAACATGTTCGGGACGGGAGGATAAGGGCGATTATCGCCAATGCCGGGAATGCCAACGCCTGCACGGGTCCGAAGGGCCTTGAGAACGCCCGCCGCACAGCCGAACTGGTTGCAGGCGAACTGGGGGTCCGAGCCGAAGAGGTCCTGGTGGCCTCCACTGGTGTCATCGGGGCCCCTCTCAATATGGACAAGGTGGCGGCGGCCGTCCCGGATCTTGTGCAGTCCCTGTCCCCTGATGGGTTGCCGAAAGTGGCCGAGGCCATCATGACCACCGATTCCTTTCCGAAGAAGGCGGTCTTCGAGGGGAGGGCCGGTGGAAGGGATTACCGGGTCCTGGGGATGGCAAAGGGTGCCGGCATGATCATGCCGGACATGGCCACCATGCTCTGCTTTGTACTGACCGATCTCTGCATCGAGGCCGAACCATTAAAAGCGGTTCTCTCACGGGCCGTGGAGTCTACCTTCAACCGCATTACTGTGGACGGGGATACGAGCACCAATGACATGGCGGCCGTCCTGGCCAACGGCCTCGCCGGAAATCCTTCCCTGTCTTCGGAAGAGCTGGCAGTGTTCCGTGAAGGGCTTACCAGGGTGATGGGGGACCTAGCTATCATGATCGTCCGGGACGGGGAAGGAGCAAGCAAGGTCATCCACGTGATCATCAAAGGAGCCGAATCGGCCGGTGACGCTGAGAAGGCCGCCAGGACCGTTGCGAACTCCCTCCTGGTCAAGACCGCCTGTTACGGCCAGGACCCCAACTGGGGAAGGATCATGGCCGCCCTGGGCCGATCCGGCGTGGCCATGGAAGAGGAGACCGTGGAGATCTGGATAGACGATGTGAAGATCGTGGAAGGAGGGCTTGGCCTGGGTGAGGAGGCCGAGAAGCGGGCCGCCGGGAGGATGCAGGAGGCGGAGTTTTCCCTGGTCGTGGATCTCGGCAGGGGAGGCTTCGAGGACCGAGTTTCCACCTGTGACCTGACCCATGAATACGTGTCCATCAACGCGGATTACCGCACCTGAGATCCGGATTCCCGGGGTGTGGAGGGCAGCGCCCACCGACCTTTTTCGAGAGGGACGCTGTCGTGGTGGAAGCTTGCCCCTGCAGCCCAGGCTTTTCCTTCCAGTGAAACCCGGTTCCAGACCTATGAAAAACGCCCGATTTTGTTCAAGGTCTTTTGGTCCCTGATAACCGGGAATAAATCCCATGGATATTCGATTCCCCATCAGGTACAAGATCTTTTTGGTGATCCTTGTCCCGTCCCTCCTTCTGGTGTTCGTGATCTTCCTGGATTGGCGCCACCTCGGAGAGCTGGGCAGGAGCGCCGAAGACATTCTCTCGAAGAATTACAAGAGCATCCAGGCCGCCCAGCAGGTCCGGCAAGGCCTGGAAGAGATGAGGAACAGGGTCCTGCTCGCCCTTTTTCGGCACAATCCCCGCCCCGGAGGAAAAACACCCCTTTACTATACAGGATCTGGGTGGTGTGCGGGTTATCTTCTAAGTCTGCCGCTTCCCCCAGGGGGAATTCACCATGGCCGTTCCCTATGTCCCGTGGGGCAGGCTCCGTCTATTGACAGGGTCAGGTTTTACGTGTAGTTAGTGTCTTTTATCTTTGAACCGTCCCGACGTGGGCGGGAGGTATCAACTAGTGCCCATCCATAAAGCAGGCAATTTTGTTCAAGGTCAAGGAAGGCGAAGATTTTAACCGCCCCGCTTGGGATGCCAATCGGCAGAGGCACCATACATTGAAGTATTTCGAGGATTCAGATTCCCCGGAGGCAGCGGAAAGCAGGGGCTGACATTTTCTCCGGAGCGGGCGTATTTCGGCCCTGAATCAGGATAGATGAAGGGACGAAATCCGCCGAGGAGAACATGTCAGAGCCTGCTTGAAGCGATAAATTCTATAGGGGCTTAAGAACTTCAAGGATTAAAATATGAGCCTGATGCAGCTTGGTCGCGCCGTAGCCGCGGCGGAGGCGGAAGATTGGAAAAAAGGGCCATTTATGGATGGGCACTAACTAAGCCCGAACCCCCCCCTCTCCCGGATGTTGACTCATCCCGGGGCCTTGGGACTAGAAAAAGGAAGTGGTGATTTAAGGATGATATCCGGGCGAAAGAAACATTTCCATAGTTGAAAGGAGAAGGAGAGGTTCATGCTGGCACGCCCACTGGTTCTTGCAACAACTAACCCGGGAAAGATCAGGGAATTCAAGGAACTGCTCACCGGATTCAAGGTGGACATCCGGAGTCTCAAGGATTTTGGTCCCCTGCCTCCCATCCTGGAGGATGGAAAGACCTTTGATGAAAACGCTTACAAGAAGGCTTCCATGACCGCCCGATACCTTGGGTTGCCTGCCCTGGCCGATGATTCCGGTCTGGTGGTGGAGGCCCTGGGCGGAGCTCCCGGGGTGAACTCGGCTCGCTATGCGGGTGAAGGGGCATCGGATGAGGACAATATCCAGAAACTCCTACGGGCCATGGAAGGCGTTGCCAACAGGAGGGCGCGGTTCGAGTGCGTCCTTTCCATCGCCGTTCCCCGGGGACCCGCCCTCACTTACGAGGGGTTTTGTGAGGGAGAGATACTCCATGAAAAGAGGGGGGAAAACGGGTTCGGCTATGACCCGGTCTTTTATTACCCGCCCATGAAAAAGACCTTTGCCCAGATGAGCAGCGACGAAAAGAACCGGGTCAGCCACAGGGGAAAGGCCATGGCGGAACTGAAGGAGGAGTTTGACAAGGTTCTCCTGTGGCTGGAACAGCGACTCTCGGAGGAGCCTGTTTAGCGCCGGATATCAGTAAGGTGGGATTCATCGCTCCAGATCAAAAGCGACCGTAGACGAATTCTGGTATGAAGACCGAGAGGAGGGCTGATCCCGGGAAAAAGAGCGGGCAAGACATCGAGATGTAACCTTTTTTCCCGGGGTGTCTCCAAGAGAAAAGACAGGGGGAGTTGACAGAAAACTGTGAATGAATACCATAGTAGTATGAGATTCCGATGGGAGTCAAAAAGACCAAAGGAGGAAACATGTTTCAGGTAACGGAAAAGGCCGACCAGAAAATCCAGGAATTTTTCAAGGACAGGGAAGAGCAACGGGTCATCCGCATATTTCTATCCCAGGGCGGCTGAGCCGGTCCCTCTCTGGGAATGGCTCTGGATGAGCCTCGGGAAAACGATGAGATCGTTGACAATAACGGGATCACTTATTTGATCGAAAAAAACCTCTTTGAGCAGGTAAAACCCATCACCGTGGATTTCGTGGAAAGCGCCATGGGATCCGGGTTCTCTATACAGTCGAGCCTTAACATCGGGGGCGGAGGCGGTTGCGGGGGCTGCTCGAGCTGCTGAGGATAAAAAGTTTCATTCTTTCACCGGCCCTGGAAGGATTTCGGGAAAGTCCATTCCAGGGCCGGTGGTTTTTTCTCCCCGAGGGATTTCCTTGGTATGATAGGGCATGGAAACGGCGGGTTTCTGGAATCCACCAGGCGGGAACGAGGGGTGATTCATGCCTTGGGCCTGCATTATCAGCTCCGGGAGGGAGCGCCTCTGAATCCCGTGTTTTTTAAGGAGTGCGTAAAGGCGAGGTCTTGAAAGGCCGGAAATACGACAGGCCTTTTTCACGTTCCAGTGGGTAACCGTCATTAGATCGCGAAGGTATTGGGATTCCGCCTGCCCCATTACCGTGATCCGGAAGTCTTTGAAAGATGGCATGAACAAGGATTCTGTAATGGAGGGGCCGGATCCCTTGATTTTCAAAAGGAAGCGTTGATGGGAACCCCAGAGAAACTTCACCCCCGGCAGGAAGGTTCAAGGATTCCCGAAACCATCCCCGGTATTCAAGGCGCGCCGGATGGTTAGGGCGATTTCGTTCATCACGATGGGTTTCATGATGAATTCCTTGATGCCGGCGGCCTTGGCCGTTTCTTCAGAAACCAACTCGCTGAACCCGGTGCAAAGAATGATCGGGATATTGGATCGAATTCCCAGGATTTCCCTGGCCAGTTCGATGCCTGTCATGTGGGGCATAGTCATGTCCGTGATGACCAGATCGAACTTGTCCGGGTTGGCCCGGAAGGCCTGGAGGGCGTCAAGACTGCCGGTTCTAGCCTCCACCTTGTAATTCAGCCGCAGGAGCATCAATTGAAGGGTCTCTATCATGCCAGGCTCGTCATCCACAAGGAGGATGGTTTCATTCCCCCGGGGTATATGGACGATCTCCTCACACTCTACAGGTGGTCTCTCCGGGCACCTGGGCAGGTATATCTCGAACGTACTTCCCTTTCCCGGCTCACTTTCAACCGTGATGACACCCTTGTGGCTCTTCACGATGCCGAGCACAACCGCCAGGCCCATCCCGGTACCCTCCCCCTTGACCTTGGTCGTAAAGTAAGGTTCAAAGATCCGCTCAAGCACCGCTCGTTCCATGCCGTGCCCTGTATCTGCCACGGTCAGCTTGACGTAACGGCAATTGGCCGTCAATTCAGGATGGCGGGCTTTTTCTTCAGGCCCCACCACCAAGTCCTCCAGCGTCACAGTCAATACGCCCCCGTCCTCTCTCATGGCGTGGGCGGCATTGGTGGCCAGGTTCATGAAGACCTGATGAATTTGGACGGGATCGGCCAGTACGGTATCCTGCTGGCTGAGGATCCGCTGGCGGATTTCAATGGTTGTGGGCAAGGAAGCCCGGAGGAGTTTCAGGGCCTCTTTAATGATCAACCCTACTTTCAGGGGCCTGGGTTCGTGTTCCTGCTGTCGGCTGAAGGTGAGGATCTGCTTGACCAGGTCCCGGGCCCTCTTGGCGCTGTTGAGGATTTGTTCCAGGTTGTTCCTCACTGTATGATCGGGTTGGAGGTCCAGAAGGGCCATTTCGGCGTGAACGATGAGGGGGGTGAGGATGTTGTTGAAGTCATGAGCGATACCCCCGGCAAGGGTACCGATGGCCTCCATCTTCTGGGCATGCTGGAGCATGAGCATGAGTTTCCGCTTTTCTTCTTCATCCTGCTTTTGTCGGGTGATGTCTTCACCAGAGCTCAGGGTGCCCGAGATATTCCCTTCCTTGTCCCTCAGGATGCTGTTGTGCCAGGCGATGATCTTGATGTTTCCATCCTTGGTAAGGATCGGGTTTTCATGGTATTCCACCGGCTGGAGTTTCCCTTCTATCATTCCCTGGAAGAACCCGCGCAAAGGCTCCCGGTTTTCTTCGGGGATGAAGGTGTCGAACCAGTTCTTTCCCAGTATTTCCTCTTCACTGTACCCGAGCACCTCGATTCCCTTCCTGTTGACCAGCGAAACCGTCCCGTTTCGGTCGAGGACGAGAAAAATGACTCCGGCAATATCCAGGTATTTCTGGGCCCTGTCCCGCTCTTCCCGGAGGGCCTCTTCGGCCCGTTTGCGGTCCGTGATATCCCTCACTATGGAAAGGATGGTCGGCTTTCCTTGAAAGTCGAAGAGATGGGCATTGACCTCACAGGGAAAACATGTTCCTTCCTTGGTCCTGTGAACGGATTCAAACAGGATGTGTTTTTCCTTGAAAAGGCGCCTGATACGCTCTCGGAAAGGTTGGTCGCCCCCGTGGTACACAATATTTTCCACGGTCAGCCTGGAGAATTCTTCTTTGCTGTATCCATACTTCCGGCAGGCCTCTTTGTTGACTTCGATGAAGAGTCCTGGACGATCCGGATGCCGAGGCTGATGAACGAGAACTGCATCGTTGATTTTGTCAAAGAGGATCCGGTATCTTTCCCCGGTATCTTCAATGGCATTTTTTGTCTCGATGCACTCAGCCAGACGCGCCTCGAGCTCTTCCACCCTTCGCCGCAACTCTCGAAGCTCCAAATCCCTTTCCATCCCTCAGAACCTCCCGATTGCCCCGGAAAGAGAGGGGCTTCCTTACTTAGTGTCCATCCATAAATGGCCAATTTCCGCAATCTTCCGCCTCCGCCGCGGCTACGGCGTGACCAGGCTGCGTCAGACTCAAATTTTAATCCTCGAAATACTCCAATGTATGGATGCCTATCCCGCTTGGTATCCCAAGCGGGATGGTTAAAATTTTCGTCTTCCTTGACCCTTGGACAAAATTGAACATTTTTCAAAGGCCTCTATACACTGGGCCGAATGATTGCGAAGGGTCCATGATTTTTCCTGTAATTCCTGTTTCTTGAGGGCGTGTTGAAACCCCTTCGCCCTTCATTTTATGCAACGGTGATTCCATGCCTGTCTCTCTCGCCTTTTTTCACATCAAATGCTTTGAAAATGAAATCAACCTATTGTAATTTAAAGATCTTTTGTTGATAGTCACTGAATGGGCATAAACTGATAAAGGAACTCTGAAGCGAACGACAGGAGAGGATTCATGAAGGAAACTGCACAAAAAATTGTGCACCAAGAATTTGTTTCTCTTAGGGGGGTGAGTGGTTCATTGATCCTGGTGCTGGAAGCTTTACACCCCATGTGATTTCGAGTATCAATAGGCCGGAGGAGAAAAAGGATGATGATTCGAGATAAGGTCAAGGAGATATTGAATGAGCTTCCGGAAGGGGTTCAGTTAGTCGGGGCGGCCAAGACCCGGAGTCCCGAGGAAATCCTTGAGGCTGTTGATGCGGGCCTTGAGATTGTGGGGGAGAATTACGTCCAGGAGGCAGAGCGGGCCCATGCCGTTATCGGAAACCGGGTCAAGTGGCACATGATCGGGCACCTGCAAAGAAACAAGGTCAAGAAGGCCGTTGCGATTTTCGACATGATTGAGACGGTCGATTCCCTTCGCCTAGCAAAGGAAATTGACAAGGTCTGCCGGAAGACCGGAAAGGTCATGCCTGTTCTAATCGAGGTCAACAGTGGGGAGGAGGCCGAAAAAACAGGTGTCCTGCCGGGAGAAGTTTTGAACCTGGTAAGAGAGATGAGTACCCTTGACCAGGTCAAGATCATGGGACTCATGACCATGGGGCCCTTTGCAGGGGACCCCGAGGAAGCCCGTCCCTATTTTCGCAAGACCAGGGAGCTTTTTGAGCAGATCAAGCAGGCGGCGTTGCCGGGCGTGGAGATGACCTACCTTTCCATGGGGATGTCCAATTCCTACCGGGTCGCCCTGGAAGAGGGTGCCAATATTGTCCGGATCGGGACGCGGCTTTTCGGCGAACGGCGATCCTAGGCGGTCCTTGGGGAGCCCGATGGATAGCGGGAATCCAGGGCAAAGAGGTGAGAGGATCCTGAGACGGTGAGCTACGCCGCCAAAGAGATGAGACGCCTCATGGGAAAGGCCATCCATAACCGGGACATGATCCGGGACGGTGATCATGTCTTGGTCGCCGTCTCGGGTGGTAAGGACAGTCTTTCCCTCCTTTGGCTCCTGAGAGAGCGGTTGAGACGGATCCCTATCTCTTACCGCATCACGGCCGTTCACGTGGATCCGGGTTTCGGTGCGGATTCGGCGGGGCGGATGAAGACCTTTTTTTCCGAGCATGGGTTTGATTACCGGGTATTTTCGAGCGATTTCGGTCCCCGCGCCCACAGTGAGGAAAACCGCGAAAACCCCTGTTTCCTTTGTTCCAGGCTGCGCAGGAAGCTCCTCTTTGAATTGGCCGCCCAACTCGGATGCAATCGGATTGCATTCGGCCACCACAAGGACGACCTCATCGAGACCTTTTTCCTGAACCTTTTTTACGGGGCTTCCATCAGCACCATGCTTCCGGTCCAGCCCTTTTTCGGAGGCAAACTGACCGTGATCCGCCCCCTTTACATGATCGACGAGGGAACAATTCAGAGATATGCAAAGGGGATGGGGTGGCCGGATATCGATCTGGGGTGCCCTTCGGCGGGATCAACGAAAAGAGAGGCCGTAAAGGTCATGCTGAAAAATCTCTATCGATCCAGCCGGAAGATCAAGGGAAACATCTTTCATGCCATTCACAACGTCAAGACGGAATATCTCCCCTGACGACGTACGGAAAGAAATCCCCCCTGGATTCTTCAGGGGGCGGGGATTTTCCCTCAGGTATTTCAAGGGAGTCAGATTGTGATCCGCTATCCCGACATCAGTCCCACCCTCTTTGAATTCGGGCCATTCAAGATCCGATGGTACGGTCTCATGTACGTGCTGGGCTTCCTGTCAGCCTACTTCCTTATCCCCCGACAGACGCGGGCCCGGCGGCTGGGGCTTCAAGGAAAGGCGCTCCAGGATTTCCTTTCCTATCTCGCCGTGGGCCTGATTGTGGGGGCCCGGCTCGGTTACGTCCTTTTCTACCAGTATCCCAATCTCGGGGACTACCTGCGGCACCCCCTCGAGATCATCGCTATCTGGCACGGGGGAATGTCCTTTCACGGGGGCCTGCTGGGGGCGCTTCTGGCCGGGATGCTTTTTTCCAGGAACCGTGGACTCTCCTTTTGGGATTTGGCCGACGCCGCCATCTTGCCCGCCCCCATCGGCCTGGGGCTGGGGAGGCTGGGGAACTTCATCAACGGTGAACTCTTCGGCCGTCCCACCGACGTACCTTGGGCCATGGTTTTCCCGGGCGGAGGCCCGGTTCCGCGACACCCTTCCCAGCTCTACGAGGCCTTCCTGGAGGGCCTGGTCCTCTTCTTTTTCCTTTGGTTTATCCGTAACCGTCCCTTTCGTCCCGGGTCCTTGGTCTGCCTCTTCTTCGGGGGTTACGGGGTGCTCCGTTTCTTCGTGGAGTTTTTTCGGGCTCCCGACCCGCAGATCGGTCTCTTCTGGCACCTGATCTCCATGGGCCAGATCCTGTCCGCTGGAATGATCCTGTCCGCGTTTTTCCTGTGGTTTCTGCTCCCCGGGAAGGACGGGAAAGGAGGGAATTGAAGAAAGGGGGCTTCAACCCGGGGCAGAGGTCTCGGAGTGCCTCCCGCCCCAGGGCGGGAGGGGCGCATTCCAAAAGTCTTCGAAGGAAACGGTTTTCCCGCAGGAAGTCCCTAGGTTCGCCGCTTCAGTAAGGTGAGGGCCATTTCCACGACCTTCTCGGCCGTAAGGCCCAGCTTCTCGTACAGGATCTTGGAGGGGGCCGATGCCCCGAAACGATCCAGTCCGATCACCTCACCCTTTGATCCTACGAAACGGTGCCAGCCCAGTGGTGATGCAGCCTCCACCGCCACCCGAGTTTCGATTTCCGGGGGAAGTACTTTCTCACGGTATTCCCGGGGTTGGTTGTCGAAAAGCTCCCAGGACGGAAGGCTTACCACACGGACGGGGGTTCCTCTTTCTTCCAGCATTGATGCCGCTTCAAGAGCGATGTGGACTTCGGACCCGGTCCCTATCAGGATGACCTCGGGCCGTCCGCCGGCAGCCTCTTTCAGGATGTAGCCTCCGCGGGCCAGACCCTCTGCCGGGGCATGGATCCCGCGATCCAGGGTAGGGAGTCCCTGGCGCGACAAGGCGAGGGCGACGGGTCCTTTTACGGTCAGGGCGCTGCGCCAGGCCTCGGCGGTCTCGTTCGCATCGCAGGGTCGGATCACAGTCAGTCCGGGAACGGATCGCAGGGACGCCAATTGTTCGATGGGCTGGTGGGTTGGGCCGTCCTCTCCAAGCCCGATGCTGTCGTGGGTCAGGACATATATGACCTTGAGTCCCATCATTGCGGCCAGGCGGATGGAGGGCTTCATATAATCGGAAAAGATAAGGAAAGTGCCCCCGTATGGGATCAGGCCCCCATGGAGCGCCATGCCGTTGAGGATGGAACCCATGCCGTGCTCCCGCACACCGAAGTGGAAGTTGCGTCCCTCCGGCTTCCCGGGCTGGAAGACCGGTGCGTCCTTGACAAAGGTCTTGTTCGAAGGGGCCAGATCGGCCGAGCCTCCGATCAGGTTGGGAAGACTTTGTGCAAGCGCGTTCAAAACGACCCCCGAGGCCGCCCGGGTAGCAATACCTTTCGGGTCGGCGGGGAAGGCAGGGATTACCTTTTCCCACCCTTCAGGAAGTTCCCCCCTGGTCCATCGCGTCCATTCCTCGGCCAAATCCGGATGGGCGTTTCGGTAAGTCTCAAAGCGCGAATTCCATTCTTCCTCCCATGCCCTGCCTTTCGGAAGTGCATCGCGGAAATGTCTCAAGACTTCCTCCGGGATGTAACATTCGGGTTCCAGGGGCCAGCCCAGGTTTTGTTTGGTAAGCCTGAGTTCATCCGTGCCGAGGGGTTCTCCGTGGGCGGAGGAAGTGTCCTGCTTGTTGGGACTTCCGAACCCGATATGGGTTCGAACCGCGATCAATGAGGGGCGTTTAGTCTCCTCAAGGGCGGCGGAGAGGGCGTTTTCAATGGCTTGCAGATCGTTTCCGTCTTCCACCTTCAGAACTTGCCATCCATAGGCCTTGAAGCGGCCTTCTCGGTCCTCCGTGAAGGTCAGGTCCGTACCCCCGTCGATGGTAATGCGGTTGTCGTCGTAAAGATAGATGAGATTCCCCAGACCGAGATGCCCGGCCAGGGACGCCGCCTCATGGGAGATCCCTTCCATGAGATCCCCGTCGCTCACTATGCCGAATACGCGATGGTTTACGATTTCGTGTCCAGGGCGGTTGAAACGGGCGGCGAGGAATCGCTCGGCGATGGCCATTCCCACACCATTGGCGAACCCCTGGCCAAGGGGGCCCGTGGTTGTCTCCACACCTGGTGTGAGGTGGAACTCGGGATGTCCGGGCGTCTTACTGCCCCACTGGCGGAAATTCTTGAGATCCTCCAGGGTGAGATCATACCCGGTCAGGTGGAGCAAACTGTAGAGAAGCATGGATCCGTGTCCGGCTGAGAGAATGAAGCGGTCGCGATCCGGCCACCGGGGATTGGCCGGATTGTGCCTGAGGAAACGGGTCCATAGGACATAGGCCATGGGAGCCGTTCCCATGGGCATGCCCGGATGACCGGAGTTGGCCCGCTGAATGCAGTCAGCCGAAAGCATGCGGATCGTGTTGATGCAAAGAGTGTCCAAATCCACGCTCATGTTTTCCTCCCGGTAAATAGGAACTTCCACCATTCCGCCCGTGGTGTGACCTGAACAGATCCTGACACCATATTTCCTGGCACGCTGTTGAAAAACTACTGCGTTCGCTACGAGACCTTTGAAAAACGCCCCCTTTTGCCCAATCTCTGCGCCTGCCTGTGCCGGGCCTATCTGCCATTCCAAGGGGCAGGCAGGCACGGCAGACAGGTCAG